>CAYNFN010000124.1:0-8188 GCA_964396485.1 uncultured Alcaligenaceae bacterium | reverse complement strand
TTGCGTCCAGCGCCGCCAGCGGCTCGTCGAGCAGAAGCAGCTTGGGCCGGGTGATCAAGGCGCGGGCCACCGCCACGCGCTGCTTCTGGCCACCGGAAAGTTCATTTGGATAGCGCTTGTTCATGCCGGTGAGGCGCACGTCCTCCAGTGCCTCTTCCACCCGCCGGCTGATTTGCGCCGGGTCCGCTTTCGCCATGCGCAACGGGAAGGCGATGTTGTCTTCGACATTCATGTGCGGGAACAGCGCGTAGCTCTGGAACACGGTGTGAATGTTGCGCGCTTCCGGCGGAATGCCGGTCATGTCCTGGCCGTCGACGACGATTTTTCCGGCATCGGGGACGTCGAAGCCGGCGATCATTCTCAACAGTGTGGTTTTGCCGCAGCCGGACGGGCCCAGCAGGGTGAAGAACTCACCGGCTTCGATGCTGATGCTGACGTCGTTGACGGCGGTGAAATCGCCAAATCGACGGGTCACGTTGCCGATCTCGAGTAGCGCCATGCCCTGCCCCGTGTCCCGCCCTGATTTTGCAAAGCGGCAATTCTAGCAAGGCCTTGAAACAACGGGGACAATTTTGACCCGGATGGCCGGCTGGAGAGCAAAAAAAATGCCGCGGGTCCTGGTGGAACCCGCGGCTGAAGGCATTACCGGCTCAAGCCTGCCACCCGAACCCCGGCGGGTGGCGTGGAACGTCTAGAAGAACACCGACGCGCGCAAGGTGATTGCCTTTTCCTGGTCTGCGGTGCCACCGGTGATGGCGATCGGGGTATCGAAGTCGGTCTGGGTGTAGTTGAGATAAATCCGCACCGGCGTGACCGGGACCCACTTCAAGCCCACGGTGATCGCGTCGGCTTCATTGGTGCCGGTGAACTCGCCGGCAGTGAGCTCGCCTGCGTCGATTTTGGACATGCGCACACCGAGTTCCCACGCACCCATGCCCTCTGCACCCTTTTTGAACTGCCTGTTCGGAACGATCGCCCGCATGCCGCCGAGCGTGTAAAAGTCCGCGTATTTCTCGCCGGTAATCAGCCAGGTCAACGCGGCATAGTAGGCGTCGATCTCCCGATCGTAGCCGACAGAAGAGTTCTCGAACGCGGACTTGACCCACTCGGTCTGCAGCTTCAGCGGTCCCCATGCGACCACGCCTTCCAGGCCCAGGCGTTCGCGATCCGTTTCGCTGTTGGCAGCCGCTCCGGGCGGCGCATTCACGGTAAGGAACGTGATGCCCCGCCCTTCGGTACGGATACCGCTGGTGAGAGCCGTGGTACCGGGAAGCGTGCCCGTAGTATAGCCGGCGCCCAGGTGCAGAACCGAGCCCGAAAGATTCGCCATCGGGGCGAAATTAAGCGCGCCACGGACGATCATTTCCTTGTCGTCGGCAACTGCATTCGCTTCGTCCGTGTTCTTGCCGCTGCCGTTCATCGCCGCCAGGGTGTAGCCGAAAGTGTTCTTGACCGGCTCGCCATAAATCATCAGGCCCTGATCCTTGGCCGGCACGAACGCGTTTACCAACGAGCGTTCCTGGAAATCAATGAAGCGCGAACTGGTCAGTTCCTCGAAGCTGAACGGCATCTTGAAAGCGCCCATGCGGACCTGCACCGTGTCGCTGGCTTTGTAGTTCACGTACGCGTACTCGAGCGTGCTGTTGGCGATGTCGCTGGTGACTTCGAACGTCCAATCGTTGTAGAGCTTGCCGCTGACTCCCAGATAGGCGCGGCGGATGTCGAAGGTGTCTGCGGTGTTCGAGTTGGTGGAGTCGATGTCGAACGAACGGAAATCGGCTTGAATCCGGCCGCTGAGCGAGATTGTTTGCTGCTTGTCGCCGGATTCCCAGGAGAAGCCATCCTTGAACCTGCCGGTCAGTTCGCTTGGCGCGGACTCTGCCTTTTTCGCGGCTTTCTCTGTCTCATTTGCCTCCTTGAGCGCCTGGGCGCGGCGTTCGGCACGCGCTTCGGTGCGCATTTCCTGGTATTCCTCCTCGCTAAGGACACCTTTCTCGCGAAGCTTTTCGATCAGCGTCTCGGTGTCGGCGGAATACGCGGGAGCGCAAAGGCCGCAGAACAGCGCTGCGATCGAAGCAGCGAGGGTAAGGCGTTTCGGCAAGGCAGGCGCCGGTCCGGCGTTTTTCGACTTGGTTTCGAATGGCATTGATTTCTCCTGGTGTTGAAAGCTTGCGCGCCTGCCGCTCGGCAGCGGGCGCCCGGATTTCACGAGATGCGGCACGCGGACGTGATGCCGCTGCCTCAACGGAAGCGGATTCTGGAGGGCGAATGTGACAATCTGATTAACGAAACATGTCCCCTGCGTGACGGGAACGTTGCCAAAGAACCGCTCAGGCGAGCCAGGCTGCGACCTGCAACAGCAGAATTATCAGCAGGACGGAGAGAATTCCGGTCAGCAGACGATTGTGGCGCTGCTGACTTTGCAGCAACGCCTCCATTGCCGCGCGCAAATCGTCGGCGGGACGGTCCGAAAGCGCGCGATGGACCAGGCGCGGCAGTTGCGGCAGGAGCGCCGCCCACTGCGGCGCCTCGTTGCGAAGGTTGCGCAACAGGCCGCGCCAGCCGACCTGCTCCGACATCCAGCGCTCGAGGTAGGGTTGGGCCGTTTTCCAAAGATCCAGGTCGGGATCCAGGTCCCGGCCCAGGCCTTCGATGTTGAGCAGGGTCTTCTGCAGCAGTACCAGTTGCGGCTGGATCTCGATGTTGAAACGGCGTGAGGTCTGGAACAGGCCCAGCAGCACCTTACCGAAGGAAATCTCCTTCAGCGGTTTGTCGAAGATCGGCTCACAAACAGCGCGAATCGCGGTTTCGAATTCGTCCACGCGGGTCTGCGGCGGGATCCAGCCGGACTCGATGTGGACCTGCGCCACGCGCCGGTAGTCGCGCCGGAAAAAGGCGAGGAAGTTCTGCGCCAGGTAATTCTTGTCCACATCGGTGAGCGTGCCCATGATGCCGAAATCCAGCGCGATGTAGCGCCCGTCCGGCGCGACGAAGATGTTGCCCGGGTGCATGTCGGCATGGAAGAAGCCGTCCCGGAACACCTGGGTGAAAAATATCTCAACGCCGGCGCGCGCCAGTTTCGGGATGTCGATACCCTGTTCATGCAGTTTTTCGACATGGCTTACCGGCGTGCCGCTCATGCGCTGCATCACCATCACCTGGCTGCTGCAATAGTCCCAGAAAATCTCCGGTACCCGCAGGAGCGGAGAGTCCTCGAAGTTGCGGCGCAGTTGGCTGGCGTTCGCCGCCTCGCGCAGCAAGTCGAGTTCGTCGTTGAGGTGCTTCTCGAATTCGCCGACGACTTCGCGTGGCTTGAGGCGGCGGCCATCCTTCCACAGCCGCTCGATCAACCCCGCGGCGACGTTGAGCAGCGCAATGTCTTCGACGATGACGCGCCCAATCCCCGGCCTGAGGATCTTCACCGCCGCTTCGCGCCCACCGGGCAGTACCGCCAAATGCACCTGCGCCACCGAGGCGCTGGCGACCGCTGCCGCATCGAAGCGCTCGAACACTTCCGAGGCTGGCTTGCCGTAGGCGCGCTCCAGGATCTGGAACACCTGTTCGGCCGCGAACGGCGGGACCTGGTCCTGTAGCTTCGCCAGTTCGTCGGCGATGTCGAGCGGGATCAGGTCGCGGCGGGTGGACAGCACCTGGCCGAACTTCACGAATATCGGCCCCAGTGCTTCCAGCGCGAGGCGCAGACGCTCTCCGCGCGGCCTCTCGAGGCGGCGCCAGAACAGCAGTCCCGCGGTCAGCAGGCGCAAACTACGCACGCGGGCATGGCCGAGGAAGAATTCGTCCAGCCCGAAGCGCAACGAGACGTACACGATTTTGAACAGCCGCAGCAGGTGCATGACGGGTGACGGCGATTGCGCCGCGCGTCCTTTGTTTTTCTATCTCCCGTGGACTTGCCGCGACAGGCGCTCGATGCGCTTGTCCAGGCGCTCCACGGCATCGCGCAGTTCGTCTACCTCGTGCATGAACTCGGCGGCCTGCAAAGGCGTAACCAGTACCGCCTTCTCCTCGGTCAGATACTCCGCGGCGTTTTCGGCCATGCTCACGGCGGCCTGCTTCGGCCACGCGGCGACCGCCCGTCCGGCCTGCGCCATGCGATGCGCCGCGATGTCGCCGATTACCCGGCTCAGGTCTTCCTCCATATCCCAACGCAGGTTGGACGTAACCTGGGAAATTAGCGCGGCAAAATCGGTATCTCCGGCAACATCGGCATTGCGCCAGGCTTCCTCGCCGTCGGCCAACACCTCGAGCAACGTCAGGTACGTGAGCCGGATCGTCACCGCCGGCGATGCTTCCGGTGGCGCCGGCTGCAACTTGCCGTCCGCCGCCACCGCGAACGCCACCCGGGCTGGAAACACGTCGAACAGCGCAGTCTTGCCGGCATGTACGCTCAGCTTGTCGCGGGCCCACGGGGCAGACTCGAGCACGTGATTGGCGAACGCGACGAACGCGGCAGCAAGCATCGGCTTCAAATCTTGTGGCCGCGGTGCAGCGCCACCACCCCGGCGCTGAGGTTGTAGTACTCGACTCGCGCACAGCCGGCCTGTTCCATCATCCGCTTAAGTTCTTCCTGCCCGGGATGGCGTCGAATCGACTCAGCGAGGTAGCGGTAGCTGTCCGCATCACCAGCCACCAGTTTGCCCAGCAGCGGAAGCACCTTGAACGAGAAGCCGTCGTACAGCGGCTTGAGCGGCGCCCACACCTGAGAGAACTCCAGCACCAGCAGGCTTCCGCCCGCGCGCAGCACGCGCAGCATTTCCGCCAGCGCGGTTTCCTTGTGCGTCATGTTGCGCAGCCCGAAGCCCACCACCGCGCAATCGAAGTAATCGCTCGGGAACGGCAGGCGTTCGGCGTCGCACTGCACCACCGGCACGACGCGGCCGCGGTCGAGCAGCCGGTCGCGACCGCGCGCGAGCATCGCCCCGTTGATGTCGGTCAGCCACACCTGCCCGGTCAAGCCGACCCGCGCCGCGAACAGCGCGGACAGGTCCCCGGTGCCGCCGGCCACGTCCAGCACCCGGCCGCCTTCCCTCACCCCGCTCATTTGCACCGCGAAGCGCTTCCACAGTCGGTGCATTCCCGCCGACATCAGATCGTTCATCAGGTCGTAACGCTGCGCCACCGAGCGGAACACGCCGGCAACTTTCTTGGCCTTGTCTTCCTCTGCTACTTCCTGATATCCGAAGTGGGTGGATTTCTTTTCCATAAAATTCAAGCGCTCACCGCAGAGCTATTCTTGTCAGCAAAGATCAGAGCTTCTTCCAGCCGGGTTTGGGCTGGGAATGGCCGGCGGCCGGCGCGGCCTCGCGGCCGGCGCCGTCTTTCGCCATCCGATCCAGATATTCCTTCCACAACCTTTCCTTGTCTTCGCCAAACCCGTAAAGATAGTCCCACGCGTACAGCCCGGTGTCGTGACCATCGCTGAACACCAGCCGCACCGCGTAATTTCCCACCGGCTCGACCGCCGTGATGTCGACGTCCTTCTTGCCGGTCTGCAGCACCTCCTGGCGCGGCCCGTGGCCGCGCACCTCCGCCGATGGCGAGTAAACGCGCAACAGCTCGCACTCCAGTCGGAATGACTTGCCGTCGTCGAACGCGATTTCGAGAACGCGCGACTTCTGGTGGAGCTTGATCTCGGTGGGGCGGGGCGCCCCGGGTTGAAGTCCTGCCACGGAAATTTGTTTACGTAGAATCGAATGCCCTGGAATGCGGGCGCCAGACTGCATAATAGCCGTGGGCGGGCGCCCGGGCCATGCCGCGCTTTCCGCTACTGCCCGTCAAAAACAGTCATGAACTTGTAACATTTGCTTCATAGTATTGCAAACGCTCAAATCCGACTGGACTAGCAGCCATGGCAGCCACCATCCTCGTGGTCGAAGACGAACCGGCAATTCAGGAGTTGATCGCGTACAACCTGAAACAGGCCGGCCACCAGCCATTGCGCGCCGACAACGCCGAGCAGGCGATGATTCTGGTCCAGAACGCGCTTCCCGATCTGGTGCTGCTGGACTGGATGCTGCCCGGACAGTCCGGGATCGATTTTGCCCGCAGGCTGCGAACCGACAAACGAACCCGGACGGTGCCGATCATCATGCTCACCGCGCGCTCCGACGAGCAGGACAAGCTGACGGGCCTGGATACCGGGGCCGACGACTACATCACCAAGCCGTTTTCGCCGCGCGAGCTGAACGCGCGTATCAAGGCGGTATTGCGGCGGCGCGCGCCGCAGATGACCGATGACGTGGTGCAACTCGGGGGGCTGAAGCTCGATCCGGCCAGCCACCGCATCTCGGGCAACGGCGAACCGGTGGTGCTGGGCCCCACTGAATTCCGCTTGTTGCATTTTATGATGACGCACCCGGAGCGCGTGCATTCGCGTACCCAGTTGCTGGACCAGGTATGGGGCGACCATGTCTTTGTCGAAGAGCGCACCGTGGATGTGCATATCCGGCGACTGCGCAAGGCGCTCGAACCCACCCGGCTCGACCGCCTGGTGCAAACCGTGCGCGGCACCGGATACCGCTTCTCCGCAGCCTGACCGGGGGGCTTCCCGTCCGGCAAATTCTGGGATAATCCGCCCAGGCTAACCCGGAGGACGGAACGCTTGAAGTCCATGTGGGGCAGACCCCTCTCCACCGTCGTCCTGATCGGCATTCTGGCGCTGGTCTCCTGGCCGATTCTCGGCAGCGAGGGCGCTCTGCTGGTCCTCTCCGCGCTACTCCTCGCTCTGCTTTTCCATCACATTGTCAACCTCACCGCGCTTTACCGCTGGCTGCAGAACGCCCGCCCGGAGACCGCGCCGGTAGGCACCGGGGCCTGGGAGTACGTGCACTCGCACCTGCTCAGGATGCACAAACGCCACGAGCAAAGCGAAGTGCAGCTCAACGAGGCGCTGTCGCGCTTCCAGCTCGCGGGTGCGGCGCTTCCGGACGCGGTGGTGATACTGGGCGAAGGTGACCGCATCGAGTGGTGCAACCCCAAGGCCGAGGACTACTTCGGTCTCGACAACGAACGCGACCGCGGCCAGCAGATCACCTACATCCTGCGCCAGCCGCAGTTCGTCGAGCACCTGTCTTCCGGCCAGGTCGGTGAATCGCTGGTACTGCCGGTTTCGCGCGAGCGGGGCGAGATGGTGCTGTCGGTGCAACTTGTTCCCTACGGCGACCGGCAGAAACTCATCCTTGGACGCGACATCACCCGTTGGGAACGGCTGGAGACGACCCGGCGCGATTTCATCGCCAACGTGTCGCACGAGTTGCGCACGCCGCTGACCGTGGTCGGCGGCTTTCTCGAAACCCTGACCGACATGAAGAAGCCGGACCCGGAAATGACGCAGCGCTCGATCATGCTCATGACGCAGCAGACCAGCCGCATGACCAGGCTGGTCGAAGACCTGCTGACGTTGTCGCGACTGGAGAGCACGCAGAATCCGCTGCGTGAGGAGGACGTCAACGTTCCGGAGCTGGTCAAGGCGTTGCACCAGGATGCGATGGCGCTTTCCGCCGGCCGGCACAAGCTGCGCGTCATGCTCGAATCGAACGTGTGGCTCAAGGGAAACACCGAGGAGCTGCGCAGCGCCTTCGGCAATTTGCTCAGCAATGCGGTGCGCTATACGCCGGAAAACGGCGAAGTGGAAATACGCTGGGAGAGGCGCGAGGGCAATCCCGTGTTCGCGGTGCGGGACACCGGCATCGGCATCGAGCCGCAGCACATCGACCGCCTGACCGAGCGCTTCTACCGGGTGGATCGCAGCCGCTCGCGCGAAACCGGCGGCACCGGGTTGGGCCTGGCGATCGTCAAGCACGTGCTCAATCGCCATCAGGCGCGGCTCGAGGTCCAGAGCGGCCTCGGACACGGCAGCACCTTCTCGGTGATTTTTCCGGAGACCCGGCGCCTGCCCGCCAAAGGGCCGGCGCCGACTGCGGTCCAGGAACCCGCGATTTCGCGCTAGGGTTTTTTCTCCAGCAACCCGGACAACCGCTGTCGCATCGAGCGGACGAATTCCGCCGGCAGCGGACGGGCACCGTCACGCTGCCTGCTGCCGAACACCGCGTTGGGAAAATGCGAATCGTCGGCAAAACGCGGAATGATGTGCCAGTGCAGGTGCGGCACCATGTTACCGAAGCTGGCCAGGTTGATCTTTTCCGGTTCGAGCAGCTCGCGCAGCACGCGC
>CAYNFN010000123.1:0-2351 GCA_964396485.1 uncultured Alcaligenaceae bacterium | reverse complement strand
CCTCGTTGAGCAACTCAACGTAACGCGCGGTGGGAACAGTCTGCTTCTGCATGTCTTGCCTCCATAGAAACCCGAATTGCTCTACTGCGGACTCGTCACGGGCGCAAACACTGCCGGCCTGTGGCAAACCGGATACCGGATGTCGAACATCGGAATCGGCTGAGTTGGATGTTGCATGATCAGGGACGCGTGGCCCCTGAATTTCGGCGGGAGTCCGCGGACTTACTGGCCGCCCGACAGCGTCTGCACCGTTGGTGCGGATTGGCGACGGTAGTCCATTGTATTACTCGAGCGCCTCATTGACAAGAAAAAACGCGATCGGGCCGGAAGTGCCGAGGTTCTATTGGCGCTTTGCGCCACCCGGGAACGACCGGCGGGGCGTGCCCGAGACTCACTTCCTGGCGGCCTTTGCGGTGTCCATCTTTTCGTTCCGGAGTTTTGCGATGCCATGCCCGGGCGAGCTTTGGTTGACGTCGGTTTTTACTTTTTTCTTGATGCTCTTGACGGCTTTCTTGCTGCCCGTGCCGATCTGCTTGCCCACGTCCTTCGTCGCTTTCGCGACACTGCCGGCGAATCCTTTGGCATCGGACTTCATCCGGTCGCCGGTCGAGGGGGATTGCTCGTCGGCGTAGGCTCCGATCGCAAGGCAGCACACGAAAACAAGAAATGGCGTCTTCATCGTGCGTCACTCCAGGCGCAGTTCGGTGCGCGCCATGCCGGCGCGCTCGTGCCGCGCAGTGAGTTTCAGCGTCGCGCCCTTTGACGCGCGCACCACCCACTCCACTTTCAGCCGGTCGTCGGTTTCGTCCGCGCTCGACCCCGCCCAGGTGTTCGCGGCGGCGGGCTTGTAGACGCGGCCTTCGAGCTGGTTGAGTTCCTCGCGCAGCTTGCCAGTTTCGAGCCGCGCGCCTTCCGGCAGTTCAATTTCGCACACCACTCCGCGTGCAAGCTTCTTCTGTTTCGCCATCCTGGTCACGTAAGTCGGCAGCCAGCCGCTGTTCTGCACCACCAGTCTGATGTGCCAGGCATTCTTGCCCAGCGCCTTGGCGGAGGCCTCGAGAATTTCCAGCCTCGGCGAGATGAGCGCGTGCCACACCAGCCAGCGCGAAAACGGCGCGATTTCCTTTTCCAGCAGATGATGCGGTGGATTGGTCCAGGTGTAGAGGCTGTTCCAGCCCCCAAGCTCGACGCGCCCGAGCTGTGGATGGTCGAACGCATACCAGTCCACGAAGCCCTTGCCCTTCAGGACGGTGTCATTCCATTTCATCAGCTTCAGATCGTCTTCGAGCGGATGCTCGCGATACCACTCGATGAATTTGTAGTCGGCGATGCCGGCCTGGCGCTGCGGGCTCCAGATTTCCACGGTCCAGGCGTACACGCCGCGGTGGTCGTACATCCAGGAATCGAAATCGCCGGTGATGACTTCCTTCGGGTGATAGCGGAATTCGTGATACGCCGAGGCGTGCGGATAGCCGGTGATTTCAGTGCCCTTCGCGCCGATCTTCTGGAAAGTCCACAGGTCTTCCGGCGGCATCTGTTCATCCGCCAGATGCGAGTACGGGCGCAGCAGCACGCCGCTGTAAGTGTGGAACGCGCATGCGCCGGTGATGTTCGGGTGCCGGGCTATGAAGCCGGTGATCGCGGCGATCTCCGGTTCGGAGGTCGGGAAGGGGCCGGCGCCAACCTGTTCGTTCTCGGTGCGCCAGTGCGCCGGGAAGTTGCGATTGAGATCCAGCCGCTCCTTGCGCGCCCGCAGCCTGACGGTGACGCCGTCGTAGTCTTCGAGCCGACCCTCGGGCAGCAAGCGGTAGTACTGTCCGCCCGTTTCGGTAGGGTCGCGGCGGACCAGAATGCGCAGGTCCTCCGAGCAAAGTTTCCACGGCCCGTTCGGGTCGGGAATGCGCATCGACAGGATGCGACCGTCGCCGTCCGCGTCCTCCCGGATCAATCCGCCGACCGGGTCCTCATCGTAGGGATAGGGCCGCGTGCTGGAACGGATCAGCTTCGGCACGTCCGCCAGAGCCCATTCCGCGCCGTCGGGATTGACCCGCGGACAGATGTAGAACGCGCGGGTGTCGAGGCAGCGGGTGATTTCGGGATCACGCGCGTAGCCGGTAAGCAGGCGCTGGATCAGATGCAGGCACGCGGCGGAACCCGCCAATTCGGTGGCGTGAATGTTGCCGTCGACCCAGAAGGCGGGCTTGTCCACGTCCAGGCCCGTCTTGTAGCTGGTAACGCGCACCACGTAGATCTCGCGCCCCTCGTAGCTCTTTCCGACCGGCTCGAGCCGCACCAGCTCGGGATGCGTCTCGGCCCAACCGGTGAGGAAGCGCACCAGGTCGTCGTAACGG
>CAYNFN010000122.1:0-6326 GCA_964396485.1 uncultured Alcaligenaceae bacterium | reverse complement strand
CCGGATACTCCAATACCTGAACATAGTCGGAGAGATTCGCGTGGCGCTTCGCGTTGACTTCGTCTGGCACTCGCTGCGAACGCGGGTTGCAGGCGGTCACATACGCCCAGGTCGATACCTCGTACTCTCCTAGCAGCGCGTCGAGCTGCACGCAACGTTCGCCCACGCGGATTGCGAACCCGCCGCCGGAGCGATCGACCCAGAAGCTGGTACTGCGATATGCGGCCTCAAGGCTTTTCCTATCCATGCTCCGCCTCGGATCTCCCGGGTGCTGCAAGCGCCAGCCACTCTGCCAGCTTCTCGGACAAGAAACGTTCTTCCCTTTCTCTCGCGGCGCATTCGATCCACGGATATCGTCGGGCGGCCGAGGCAATGACATAGCTGGAATTCGCTTCATCCGGAGGCAATACGATGCCGCCGGTTTCGAGTGCACGAGCAATCTCGGCGTAGGCGGCGGCCGAGGCCGTAAAACGCATCACCGAAAACGCAGCGGCTCTAGCATCGTCATCGGCCGTGTGCCACGCGCCGATTTGCGCATAAGCTGTCGGGATCCCGCGCGGCACGCCGCAAATGCCGGCCCCGGCGGCCCCCCCTCCATGTTGCTCCTGAAGCGCCTTCATTTCGGCGAAGGTTTTCTCTCCCTTGAGATATTGTTCCACTGCCAGCAGTACTTCTTCACATGCCCTGCAGCCGGCATGTTCCCATCCGCGGTGGGCAGCCCAGCAAGCATAGGCGCGGTACCGCAGAGCGGTCGCCGATTCGCCAGTCCGAGTGTCCGAAACGTGGACCGCGAGCCTGTCAGGATGACCGTCGGGCACCGATCCTAAGGTGCAAGAACGAGTGGTACTCATGATGCTCTCCATGCCGCTGTGTGACCGGCGTGACCGGCTCGTGGGGCGGAGAGCAGGCAACGCTTTAGCAGGATTTGTGCGTCGCCCTGCAAGTTGTTCATTAACTCGGCGACCGTTCCCGGTTTACCGGAAACAAAAAACCCGTTCAGCGTGGCGGCTGGAACGGGTCTGTTGAGAACCGCTTTAGCCGTATTTATAAAGCGCCCGCAAGCTGAAAATCAAATCGGCGCAGTTGAAATGCTAATCTAAAACTAAAACGATGTAAAGACAGGTGCGACGGAAGCCTTTGCTGGAAGTATCGGCGCTACCTTGCTCGGTGAGTCCCGATGCAGCATCGCGAAGTATCAAAGGGGCCAGGCTCGAATTCGGATAAACCGAGCCTGGCCACTTTCCCTCACTTGCGGAGACTGAGTTGTCGGCGGCGGAAATAGAGCATCGATTGACGCTCTTACCCCCTCTCGCTTCCCCGGTTGGGCTGCAAGGAGTGTGGGACGAGATGTTCATGATCGATCTTTATGCGGAGAATAGAGAACGGTTCGGTATCAACCTGACCGCGATCGTCGAAATGACCGTAGGCAGGTACCCGCCGAGCCAGTTCCGCTGCACATTGAAGCAACACAAGGGATAAACTAACAGTAGCCTAACGAGGTGGAGCCACCTATGGGAATTGCCGACCGAATCTATGAGTTGGTAAAGGGGTTGCCCGATCCCGAGGCAAGCAAGATTTTGCGGTTTGTCGAGAGCGTCCGAGGGCGGTGTGTACCCGTCGTCCCCGCTGAGCGGCACGTCGATCTCGCCCTGTTCCGCCAGTATCGCGGGCGCTACGATGGCGTAAAGATCGAGAGGGAAGGCCTTCAAGGAGACGTAACATGGCCATGAACTATCGGCAGTACATCGTTCAAGACCCTGCAATCTGCGCCGGCGAGTCGGTGGTCAAGGGGACCCGCGTTACAGTCAGGACTGTGCTAGCGAGCCTAGCCGAGGGCATGAGTGTCGCGGAGATCGTCAAAGACTTTCCGACGCTTGATGAGGACGCTGTGCGTGCGGTGATTGCGTTCGCGGCAGCTTCCGCGGAAGAGGACCTGCCGATTCCCCCTGCGCCCTCGCATGCATGAAGGTCAAGCTGGACGAGAACATCCCCGTCCGACTTGCCGGCGAGCTGACGCATTTAGGGCACGACGTTGACACCGTCGCGTCCGAGGGGCTTAAGGGGAGGCCCGACGGCGACGTGTGGAGCGCCTCGCGGCGCGACGAGCGATTCCTGATCACCCAGGATCTGGATTTCTCGGATGTGCGCCAGTTCAAGCCCGGAACGCACCCCGGCCTGCTCTTGGTGCGGTTGCGCGAGCCCGGCGCCAACGCGCTCGTGAGCCGAGTACGGGCGGTGGCTCAAGCGGAAGGACTGGATTCCTTTGCCCGCTGCTTCGTGGTGCTTTCAGACCGGAAGTTGCGTATCAGCCGGCCGTGATCGAAACGGTTTCGCACCAGTGCCTATCTTCATCCCGCCTGGTGCGCGAGTCTCAGAGCGGCACCGTCAATTCCCAGCGGTGCCCACTTCGCCTAGGTCGGGGAGCCAACTCCCGGCTTCCGTTTCTCTCCAGCGCAAGTGCCTCACCATTGCCGCATGGCTTGATTTGCCATTGCGCCGACCCCAAGTCGATCTCGTCGTCTGCGCGCCGAACCGGTGATTCCGGGTGTTATCATTGCGGCGCGAAATCTGTCACTTCAGTCATGTCCGTCACCATCAAGACCCCGGAAGAAATCGAAAAGATGCGCCTCGCCGGCCGCCTCGCGGCGGAGGTGCTCGACTTCATCGCACCGCATGTCAGGCCCAACGTCACCACCGACGAGCTCGATGCGCTGTGCCACGATTACATGGTCAACGAACAGAACACCGTGCCCGCCCCGCTCAATTATGCGCCGCCCGGCTATCAGCCCTATCCCAAGTCGATCTGCACCTCGGTGAACCACGTGGTCTGCCACGGCATACCCGGCCTGAAAAAACTCAAGGCCGGAGACATGATCAACGTCGACGTCACCGTGATCAAGGACGGCTTTCACGGCGACACCAGCCGCATGTTCTTCGTCGGCGAGCCGTCGATCCAGGCGCGCCGCCTGTCCGACATCACCTATGAATGCATGTGGCGCGGCATCAACGCGGTGAAGCCCGGTGCCTTCCTCGGCGACATCGGTTACCTGATCCAGTCCCGCGCAGAAGAGCACGGCTTCTCGGTGGTACGTGAATTTTGCGGCCACGGAATCGGCAGGAAGTTCCACGAAGAGCCGCAGGTCCTGCATTACGGCCGTGCGGGTATGGGACTGAAACTGCAACCGGGAATGACCTTCACCGTCGAGCCGATGATCAACGCCGGCAAGCCCGCCATCCGCCAGCTCGCCGACGGATGGACCGTGGTCACCAAGGATCACTCGCTCTCGGCACAGTGGGAGCACACGGTGCTGGTCACCGGCAGCGGATTCGAAGTGCTGACGCTGTCTGCCGGCGCGCCGGCGCCACCCTCGTTCGTCGCGTAGATGGCTTCGGCGCTTGCTCCAGCCAGCGCACGCACTGCCGCACTGTCATCCCAAGTCGGCGCATGGCGCAATGCGCTGGCCGAGGGGCGCAAGACGCTCAAGGCCGCCTTCCCGGAAAAGCCCGATCCCGCCAGGGCGCTGGATCGCCAGCGCGTGCTGGTGGACGAGGTGCTGAAGACGATCTGGTCCGAAACCTCTCAATCGGATGAACTGGCGCTGATCGCGGTAGGCGGTTATGGCCGCGGCGCGCTATACCCCTACTCCGACGTCGACGTGCTGGTGCTGCTGCCCGATCAGGCGAGCGACGCGGCGCGTTCGCGCGTGGAAGAGCTGGTCGGCGTGCTCTGGGACATCGGCCTGGAGATCGGCCACAGCGTTCGCACCATCGCCGGGTGCAGCGAAGAGGCGAGCCGCGACGTCACCGTGCAAACCACGCTGCTGGAATCGCGGCTCATCGCCGGCAACCGCAAGCTCTATTCGCGCTTCGTCAAGGCCATTGAGGAGGGACTGGACGTCCCCTATTTCGTCGAAGCCAAGCTGCTCGAGCAACAGCAACGCCATACCCGTTTCAACGACACCGCCTATAACCTCGAGCCGAACCTCAAGGAGAGTCCCGGCGGACTGCGCGATCTTCAGAACATCCTGTGGATCGCGCGCGCGGCAAAGCTCGGGCGCAGTTGGGGCGATCTCACCAAACAACGCATTCTCACCCGCGAAGAAGCGCGGCAACTGCAACGCCACGGGTCCACGCTTGCCGAATTGCGGGTGCGGCTGCATTACCTGGCCTCGCGACGGGAAGACCGACTTCTATTCGATTATCAGTCCGCACTGGCCCAGGAATACGGGCTTTCCGATACGCCGGCCCGACGCGCCAGCGAGCAGTTGATGCAGCGCTTCTACAGCACAGCGAAGCAGGTGCAGTTGCTGAACACCATCGTGCTGCAGAACCTGCGGGGCCGAATTTTCCCCTTGTTGGATGCCGAACCCAGGCTGCTCAACGAGCGCTTTCGCGCGCACAACGAACTTCTGGAAGCGGCCCACGCCCTGTTTCAGAAACAGCCCTCGGCCATTCTCGAAGCCTTTCTGCTGTTGCAGGACCACCCAGACCTCAAGGGCTTCGCGGTGCCGACGATGCGGGCGTTGTGGCACGCGCGCAAGAAGATCGACGCGGCATTTCGCCGCGATCCGGTGAATCGCGCTCTGTTCATGGAGATCCTGCGCCGCCCTTCGGGACTCACTCACACGCTGCGGCGGATGAACCAGTACGGCGTGCTGGGGCCTTACATTCCCGCATTCGGGCGCATCGTCGGGCGCATGCAGCACGACCTCTTCCACGTCTATACCGTGGACGAGCATATCCTGATGGTGGTGCGCAACCTGCGGCGCTTCGCTATCGCCGAGATGGCGCACGAGTATCCGCTCTGCAGCAGGCTGTTCGCGGAATTCGAGCGCCCGGAAGCGCTTTACCTTGCCGGGCTGTTTCACGACATTGCCAAGGGCCGCGGCGGCGACCACTCGAAGCTGGGAATGGCGGATGCCCGCGGGTTCTGCAAGGCGCACGGGCTGTCGCAGCAGGACACCGACCTGGTGGCCTGGCTGGTGGAACACCATCTCACCATGTCGGCAACCGCGCAGAAAAAGGATCTGTCCGACGCCGACGTTATCGGCGCATTTGCCGCGAAAGTGGGCGACGACCGCCATCTGGTAGCGCTTTATCTGCTGACCGTCGCCGACATACGCGGCACCAGCCCGAAGGTCTGGAACGCCTGGAAGGGCAAGCTTCTGGAAGACCTGTTCCGAGCCACGCGGCGATTGCTCAACCCGGCCGCCCTGCCCGCCGAAAACACCTTGCAGGCGCGCCAGGAACGGGTGCTGGAGAAATTGCGCGCCTACGCGATTCCCGAGGGTTCCCAGCGCGATCTTTGGAATCAGCTCGACGATTCCTACTTCCTGCGCCACGACGAACAGGACATCGTCTGGCACACCCGGCTGCTCAACTATCGAGTGAATTCGCCGACGCCGGTGATCAAGGCGCGGCTTTCCCCGATCGGCGAGGGACTGCAGGTGATGATCTATTCGCGCGACGAGAAATCGCTGTTCGCACGCATCTGCGGCTTCTTCCAGAGCATCAGCTTCAGCATCGTCGAAGCCAAGATCTACACCACCAGGCACGGCTATGCGCTCGACAGCTTCCAGGTCATGGACCCGGCCCGGGCAACATTGCATTACCGCGACCTGATCAGCTACGTCGAGCACGAGCTGGAAAGCCGGTTGCGTGCGCACGGCACGCTGCCGCCCCCCTCGACCGGCCGGATGTCACGCCAGGTGCGCTACGTGCCGATCACGCCGGAAGTGCATATCCGTCCCGACGAAAAAGGCGCCTATTACTATCTGAACGTGGTGGCGGGCGACCGTCCCGGCCTGCTATACCGGATTGCGCGCGTGCTGGACAGCTACGGCATCAATGTCTATACCGCGAAAATCAACACCCTGGGAGAGCGTGCCGAAGACAGCTTCCTGGTAACCGGAGAGGCATTGCACGATTCCAAGCGGGTCGTCCGGCTCGAGGCCGAACTGGTGCGCGAATTGCAGCCCGCCTGATCAGGCGTCGACGATCTGCTGGCCGGGAAAAAGTTCTTCGTTGAAGCCGAAGTTGCGCAGGTCGGGGATGCGCATCGGATAGAGGATACCCATCAGGTGGTCGGCTTCGTGCTGTACCACCCGTGCGTGAAAGCCGGTGACGGTGCGCTCGATCGGATTGCCGAATTGATCGCAACCCTGATAACGCAATTTGGCGTAGCGCGGCACGACTCCGCGCATCCCCGGCACCGATAGGCAGCCTTCCCACCCCTCTTCCATTTCGGTTCCGATCGGCTCGAGCACCGGATTGATCAGCAATGTGTAAGGCACCTCTTCGGCGTCCGGGTAACGCGGATTGAAGCC
>CAYNFN010000121.1:0-2594 GCA_964396485.1 uncultured Alcaligenaceae bacterium | reverse complement strand
TCTTGCCCGGAGTTTCGTATGCTTGGTGTCTCCTACGGACAGGAGGTCATGACATGGCGGCCCTAAACCGAAAACCACCCGCGCAGCACTGGATTGTGCGATTTTTGCCGCTTGAAACGCTGAAGGAAGCGCAAAATCTCGCGCAAAGGTTCCGGGAAGGAGAAGGGTTCCAGCTCTACGTTCTCGAACGAAAGCGGCTGGTGTTTCCGGCCGTGCTTGTCATTGTCCTTATCAGCATTGCATGTGCCGCGGGGATCGTCGTGTTTCTTGCCGGAACGCACGGACTTATTACGCTCCTGGCCCTGGTCCTCGCACCTGTCATCTTGATCGGCAGCCTGTTGGTCCAGCTGTATGTCTTTTTTTCCTGGCTCGAGAACCGGGCCCTGGCGCGAGCGCTCCGACATCGGCCCAAGCCGGCGCAGGGAACGCCCGCGGCGCGGCTATCGCGAACATTACACATAGATATGGGTGCGCTCCCGCCCGTACCGTGGATCCTGGCGACAGTCGTCCTGTTTGCACCGCTGGCGATGCTGGCTTATTTCTCATTGAACGTCGCATTGGTGTTGATCGGCCTCGCGATCCTGCTGCCGATCCTTTATGCACGGTTTGATCGGTGACTGCGTTTGCCTGGCGGCGCATCTGCCAGGCAAGTTTCACGCTTTCGGGTGAGGCCCGCTGACCGGGTCCAACGGTCATCACGCTGCGTTCCAATATCGACCACATAATCGTCACGGCGCCGTCGCCTGCGATCGGCGTGCGGTGAACGTACGCGACGGTAGTCCCGCGCCGTGCTGGCGGTTTATTCGTACGCCGCCGAACGCCATCTGCGGCGCACCAGTGGATGCCGTGTCCGCCTGGCACCTCAGATAAGTACGATGACTGAGTCCGCAGAACCGTTACAGCAAATATGAGCACCAACGCAGGTCCCACACAACGCCTGGACTCAGCCGGGATTCTCCTCGTCTACGACAAGCAGTGCCCGGTGTGCGACGCCTACTGCCGCATGGTTCGCATCCGCGAGTCGTTTGGCATGCTGCACCTGGTCAACGCGCGCGACGCCAGTACGATCATGGACGAGATCACCGCAAAAGGTCTCGACATTGACGAGGGGATGGTGCTCAAGGTCGGGAGCATCCTGTACTATGGCGCCGACGCTATCCACGCCCTTTCGTTGATGAGCAGTCGATCGGGCGTGTTCAACTGGCTCACTTTCTGGATCTTTCGCTCCAAGAGCCTGTCCGCCATCCTTTACCCGATGTTTCGATTCTTCCGCAACCTGCTGCTCAAGCTCCTGCGCAAGTCCCGGATCAACAACCTGGGGCTCCCTCGCCACGAAAGGTTCTAGCCTTCCAGTCGGCCGGCGCTTGCATTCCGCCGGAGCATCCGGATACTCTGTGTCCGCCATAATTTCAGGGAAGGAGGATTCGGTGGCTTCGCCGCGAATTGACGAACACCGCATGGCGGCTGCCCGCGCCGGACTCAGCTACGTCACAGACGGCCTGGCCGGAATAAGCCGGCGCGGCGCCGGCAAGGGCTGGGCCTTCTACGACCCGGCCGGCGCACGCATCACCGACCCGGCTCAGCGTAAACGGATCACCTCACTGGTGATCCCACCGGGCTGGACCGACGTCTGGATCTGCCCGGATCCGAACGGCCACATCCAGGCCACCGCGCGCGACGCTCGCGGGCGCAAGCAGTACCGCTACCATCCCTCGTACCGCGAAGCGCGCGACAAGTCGAAATTTCGCCGCATCCTTGAGTTCAGCGAGGTTCTCCCTGATATCCGCGATCGTGTGGAGCGCGATCTTCGAGCCCGCGACCTGTCGCGACGCCAGATCCTGGCCACCGTGGTGCAACTGCTGGATCGGACGTTGATTCGTGTCGGCAACGACGAGTACGCGCGCGAAAACCGCTCCTTCGGCCTCACCACGCTGCGCGGGCGCCACGTTCAGATCAAAGGCGCGACACTACGTTTCAGTTTTCGCGGCAAGAGCGGCGTCCAGCACGACGTGGCGATCACCGACCGCCGGCTTGCACGCATCGTCCAGCAGTGCCAGGACCTGCCCGGACAGGAATTGTTCAAGTTCCTCGATGCCGCCGGGAAGCGCCAGTCCGTCGCCTCCGACGACGTCAATGCCTATCTGCGGGTGATCACCGGCCGCGATATCACCGCCAAGGACTTCCGCACCTGGGCGGGCACGATGCTCGCGGCCCAGGAGTTGCGCGCCATAGGGTCGGCATCTAGCCAGCGTGCGACGGAAAAGAACATCGTGCGTGCGATCGACGTCGTGGCCGAGCGGCTCGGGAACACCCGCGCCGTGTGCCGGAAGTACTACGTTCATCCAGCGCTGTTGCACGCGTATCTACAAGGCCGCACTGCGCCGCTGCCGCTGCCGGTGGGATCGATGCCGCGCAGCAAGCGCCGCGAAAGCCCCGCTCCGGCGCTGCGCCAGGAAGAAGTCGCGGTGCTGCAGTTTCTCCAGGAGGAGGCTCCCGGCCCTTAGACCCGCTTCATTCCTTCCCCCGGTAACAACCATCTTACAATGCCACCGTTGGAAGGCAAAATTTCGGGGGGAACCTCAGCCATTCTTCGA
>CAYNFN010000120.1:0-13852 GCA_964396485.1 uncultured Alcaligenaceae bacterium | reverse complement strand
GCGTGCAGGAAATTGCGGGTGTACTCGTGGATCTCCACGCCGGCGTCGAGGAGCTCGCTGTACAGTGCGCGGCAGGCATAGTGCACCAGGATATACTCCACCCTTCCCTGAAGCAGCAACGTCACCCGCACCCCGCGCCGGGCGGCTTCGCAAAGCGCGTTGCGGAAACGCCTGCCGGGAAGAAAATAGGCGTTGGCGATGACGACTTCGCGATTCGCCCCCGCAATCGCGTGCAAATACGCTTCCTCGATATCGTGGCGGTGACGGACGTTGTCCCGCACCAGGAATGCCGCGCGCTGCTCGCCGCGCGGCTCCAATGCCAGGACAGGCTTGGCGAGCGGTAGCCAGCGCCGCCGCAGTTGTGTCCAGGCGGTGCGCATCCACAACGTGCGCGTGGCGGCGTACATGTCGGCAATCAGCGGACCTTCGACGCTCACCGCATAGTCAAGGCGCGGCGGTGCGCTGCTGCGCAAATCCCCGTGATCGATGATGTTGATGCCGCCGCAGAAACCGATGCGTCCGTCCACTACCGCCAGCTTGCGGTGCAACCGCCGCAGCCGCGTGCTCCTGAGCTTGAACGCCCACAATTCGGGGCGGTACACCAGCAGTTGCACGCCAGCGTCCAGCAGCTGCCGGCGCTGGTCTTCAGGAAACGGGCGCGACCCGAAGCCGTCTATCATGAGGTGCACCAGCACTCCGCGCCGCGCCGCGCGCATCAACGCCGCGGCAATGCGCTGCCCGGCGTCGTCGGGCTCGAAAATGTAGGTCTCCAGGAAGATTTCACTTGCCGCGGCATCGATTTCGCGCTCGAGCGCCGGGAAGTACTCTTCGACGTTGCACAGCAGCCGGATCCGGTTACCGCGTCGGTATTTCATGCCTTTCGGGTCAGCAGCGCTGACAGTGCGATGTGATCGGAGACCCGTGACCAGGCGCGGCCACGGTGGGCATGCGCGATGCGGATCGAGAAGCCGCGCACGTAGATGCGGTCAAGATGCAGCAGCGGCAATAGCGCCGGATAGCTGCGCGCCGGGCGACCCGCGGTCGTCTCGAACACCTCGGAGACGTTCAGGGATTGTTCCAGCACGTCGCTCGCGCGCCTGCGCCAGTCGTTGAAATCGCCGGCAACGACCAACGGGGCCTCGGGCGGCACCAGGCGTTCGATACGGGACTTGAGAAGCGCGATCTGTTTCTTGCGCCAGTGGCCGAACAAACCCAGGTGTACGTTGATGCAATGCAGCGGCTTGTTCCAGCCAGGGATGGCAATTTCGCAATGGAGCAGGCCACGGCGTTCGCCGCGATGCATCGAGACGTCCTCGTTGTCCCATCTCGCAATCGGGTACTTGCTGAGAATGGCGTTACCGTGATGGCCGCTGCCATAGACCGCGTTCCTGCCGTAGGCAAAATCGTTCCATATCGAATCGGCCAGGAATTCGTATTGCGGGCTGACCGGCCAGTTGTTGTGGCGCTCGGCGTGGCGTTCGTGCAGTCCCTGGACTTCCTGCAGAAACACCAGATCCGCGCCGATGTTGCGCAGCTTGTCACGCAGGTCGTGAACGGACATGCGACGCTTGAACTGCGAGAAGCCTTTGTGGATGTTGTAAGTAACGACGTGCAGCGTTTCCATGGATCCCCTGCCGTTGAGCCCGATGTCGCGACCCGCCGGCGCAAGATACTGTCGCCGACGTCGACCGCATGTTACCCGCGGATGGATTGTGCCGCTGCCGCACTCGGCCCAGGCCGCGCTCAGCGTCCGCTGCCGGACGGTGTGGCCGGGGGAAGGTCGCGCAGGTGCTGCCGGCGCATGATCTCGTCCACCATAGCGCCGAAACGCTTTTCCGCGTTGTTGCGAACCAGAATGGTACCGATCAGCGGCGGAATGCTGAAGTCCGGCGTCAACAAGCCGGTGTAGCGCAGCAGCAGGCGCCGCCCGCGTGCTTCGAGAGTGTAGGCCCCGCGCAGTTCCTTGAAGTTGCCCTCGATCGCGTGCGAGACGATGCGCTCGTAGGGAAACTCCTCGACTGCGAGCCGCACCTTGATGGGAAAGGAAAGAAACAGCAGCCTGGCTTCCCCGCTTTGGTCGACTATGACGCTGCGTTTGCTGCGGGAAACGATCCGGCTCGAGTGCATGCCGGGGATGAACTCCGAGAGCCGGTCGTAGTCGGTCAGGACTTCCCAGGCCAGCGTCACTTCCGCCTCGAAGTCGGCGGCCGCCTCGACTTTGAAGCTGTCGCCATGGCGAGCGGCCTGCAGGCTGATATCGGCCGTGTGACACAAGGCCGGAAACGCCAGCGCGAACCACAGGAAGCGGCGCATCGTCTGCCTGCGGCTTCCTTATCGGAAACGTTGCACCGGCGAGGCGGCTGTGCCGGCGCGGGTCAGGACACCGCGAGCATGCGGTCGAGCGCCACCTTGGCCAGCTCCGCGTCGCGCGCCGGCACCTTGATCCGGTTTACCACCCTGCCCTCCGCCAGGTTCTCCAGCGTCCAGGCCAGGTGCTGCGGGTCTATGCGCGCCATGGTCGAGCACATGCACACCAGCGGCGCCATGAACTGGATGATTTTGCCCTGCGGCTTGAATTCCTCGGCGATGCGATTGACCAGGTTCAGCTCCGTGCCGACCAGCCAACGGGTGTTCGCCGGCGCGTTGCGGATGGTGTTGATGATGGTCTCTGTCGAGCCCACGTAGTCCGAGAGCTTGCACACCTCGAACTTGCATTCAGGGTGCGAAATGACCAGCCCGTCGGGATGCTGGTTGCGGAACTTTAGAACGTGCTGCGGCTGGAACATCTGATGCACCGAGCAGTGCCCTTTCCACAGAAGCAGGCGGGCGGCCTTGATCTGCTCGGCCGAGAGGCCGCCCATTGGTTCGTCCGGATCCCATACCAGCATCTCCTCGAGCGGGATGCCCATCTTGTAGCCGGTCCAGCGGCCGAGGTGCTGGTCGGGAAAGAACAGTACCTTGGCGCGGCGCGCAAACGACCACTCCAGGATCTGCTTCGCGTTGGAGGAAGTGCAGACGATGCCGCCGTGCTCGCCGCAGAAGGCCTTCAGGTCCGCGGCCGAGTTGATGTAAGTGGCCGGCGTAACGGTCTGGTCGGGATCGAGCACTTCGCCCAGCTCGCGCCAGGCGCGCTCGACTTTCGACACGCTGGCCATGTCCGCCATCGAGCAACCGGCGGCCATGTCGGGGAGCACGGTGATCTGGCCGGGCTTGCACAGGATGTCCGCAACTTCGGCCATGAAGTGCACGCCGCAGAACACGATGTATTCGGCGTCGGTTTGCGAGGCCAGCTTGGAGAGCTTGAGCGAGTCCCCGGTCAGGTCGGCGTGCTTGTAGACATCGGCACGCTGGTAGTGGTGGGCGAGAAGGGCTACACGCTTGCCGAGCTTTTTCCTGGCCGCAACAATGCGCGCCTCGCAGTCGTCATCCTGCAGGCGGCTGTACTGGTCGAAAGCGGTTGCGCTGGCTTGCATGGTGTGCGGCACCTCATCGGCCCCGGTAAATCTGGAACGAAAACCTTATCATACTAGGACCGGAAATCGCGATCATTGTTTCAGTCGGGTTGACAGGTGTTCGGGCAAAGTTCTGAGTACCTGCGCGTTGCTCCAGGAAAAGACCTTGTCGCAGGCTCGGTCATGCGGCATCCAGAGGTAGCCAAGATGCTCGCCCGGTGCAACTTTCACCGGCAGCGGCCCGGGCAGGCGCAAGCCGAACACATGCTCCAAGTTGCGGGTGACGCCCGGCGCATAGCGCCAGCGCCATTCCGGGTAGATCTCGTACTCGTTGCGCATGTTCCAGTCGGTAAGCTCGAAGACCCCGGCATCCAGGCCGGTCTCTTCCGCCACTTCCCGCGCGGCGGTCTGGCGCAGCGTTTCGCCCTCGGTCGGGCTGCCGGTGACCGACTGCCAAAAGCCCGGGTGATCCGCGCGCTCCAGCAGCAGCACCTGCAGGTCGGGGGTGTGGATCACCACCAGTACCGAAATCGGGATCTTGTATTTCTTCACCGCTGTATTTCTTCACCGCAAAGGCGCAAAGGTAACGCAAAGGAAACCAAATGAAGTGTGTCAAAAAGCAGGGGGTTCCGATTTGTCCCACCCAGTCGATATATCGTGGTTGCGCGACTATCCACCTCTTTGCTTTTTAACCTCAAGTGTTTTTGCTTTCCTTTGCGTTACCTTTGCGCCTTTGCGCCTTTGCGGTTAGGGGGTTTTCTCAGTTTCGCTCTTGCGCAGGCGGTTGTGCAGCTCGCGCAGCTGCTTCTCGTCTACGGGGCCGGGCGCCTTGCACATCAGGTCCTGCGCCCGCTGGGTCTTGGGGAAGGCGATCACGTCGCGGATGGACTCCGCGCCCGCCATCATGGTGACGATGCGGTCCAGGCCGAAGGCCATCCCGCCGTGGGGCGGCGCGCCGAATTGCAGCGCTTCCAGCAGGAAGCCGAATTTCTTCTGCGCGTCTTCCGCACTGATCCCCAGCGCCCTGAATACCCTGGATTGCACTTCCTGGCGATGGATACGCACCGAACCGCCGCCGATTTCCGAGCCGTTGAGCACCATGTCATAAGCCTTCGACAGCGCCTTGCCGGGATCGGCTTCAAGATACGCCTCGTGACCGTCCATCGGGCTGGTAAAAGGATGGTGCTGCGCGTCCCAGCGCTTGTCCTCCTCGTTCCATTCGAACATCGGAAAATCCACCACCCACAGCGGCCGCCAGCCTTTCTCGGCCAGCCCGCGCTCGTGTCCGACCTTGGTGCGCAGCGCACCGAGCGCTTCGTTCACCACCTTGGCCTTGTCGGCACCAAAGAAAATCAGGTCGCCGTCCTTCGCGCCGGTGCGCTCGAGGAGGATTTTCACCACGGCCTCGGGCAGGAATTTCAGGATCGGCGACTGCAGGCCCTCCACGCCCTTGGCGACGTCGTTGACCTTGACGTACGCCAGCCCCTTGGCGCCGTAGATGGCAACGAACTGCGTGTAGTCATCGATTTCCTTCCTCGACAGTGTGCCGCCGCCGGGCACCCGCAGCGCCGCCACCCGGCCGCCCGACGCAACAGCCGCTTCGCGGAAAACCTTGAAATCGACCTCGCGCATGACGTCGGTCAGTTCGGTGAGCGTGAGCGGCACGCGCAGATCCGGTTTGTCGGAACCGTATTTCGACATCGCCTCCGCAAAGCTCATGCGCGCAAAGGGGTTCGGCAACGTCACATCCAGCACTTCCCTGAACAGGCTGCGGATCATCTCTTCCATCAGCAGCGTGATCTCGGCCACGCCCAGGAAGGAAGTCTCGATGTCGATCTGGGTGAATTCCGGCTGCCGGTCGGCCCTGAGGTCTTCGTCGCGGAAGCACTTGGTGATCTGGTAGTAACGGTCGAAGCCCGCCACCATCAGCAATTGCTTGAACAACTGCGGCGACTGCGGCAGGGCGAAGAACTCTCCGGGGTGCACACGGCTCGGCACCAGGTAGTCGCGCGCGCCTTCCGGGGTGGACTTGGTGAGCATCGGTGTCTCGACGTCGATGAAGCCCTGTGCATCGAGGAAACGCCGCACCGCCATCGCCACCCGGTAGCGCAGCCGCAGGTTCATCTGCATCTGCGGCCGGCGCAGGTCGAGGTAGCGGTACTCGAGCCGCACCGTTTCCGACAGGTTGTCGTCGTCCATCTGGAACGGCGGCGTGATGGAGGGGTTGAGGATTTCCAGCGAGCGCGCCAGCACTTCCACTTCACCGGAGACCAGGTTCTGGTTGACGGTCCCTTCGGGGCGGCGGCGCACTAGGCCGGTGACTTTCACCACGTACTCATTGCGGATCTTTTCCGCGGTGGCGAAAGTCCCGGCGTTGTCCGGATCGCACACCACCTGCAGCAGGCCTTCCCGGTCCCGCAGGTCGATGAAGATCACGCCGCCATGGTCGCGGCGCCGGTGCACCCAGCCGTAGAGCGTGACGATCTGGTCGAGATGCCGGGTGGAGACGAGTCCGCAGTATTCGGTGCGCATAAGTTCAGGATCGGGCATTGAGGATCGGGGATCGAATGAGACGGCGCGCGTTGGCGCGCACGGCAAAGGGCGAAACGGTCACGCCGCGTCGCTGGTCGCGCTCTTGTCTTCCGGCGGCGCCACACCCATCGAGATAATGTACTTGAGTGCGGCATCGACGCTCATGTCCAGTTCCACGACATCCGCGGCTGGCATCATCAGGAAGAACCCGGAAGTCGGGTTGGGTGTAGTAGGCACATACACGCTCACGTATTCGCCTTTCAGATGGTTTGCCACATCGCCGCCCGGCTGCCCGGTGAGAAAAGCGATGGTCCATGAACCCTGGCGCGGATACTGCACCAGCAGCGCCTTGCGAAATGCCAGCGCGGACGAGGAAAACAGCGTGTCCGAAACCTGCTTGACGCTGGAGTAAAGCGACTTGACGATAGGGATGCGGGCGAGCAGACCTTCCCAGTACAACACCAGACGCTGGCCGATGATGTTGGCGGCGAACACCCCGGTGGCGAACACGACTGCCAGCGTCATCAGCACGCCCAGGCCGGGAATGTGAAAGCCGAGCCACGAACGCGGCTGCCAGGACTCCGGAAGCAGCAGCAGCGTTTGGTCGAGGGTGCCGACCAGAAAACTCAGCACCCACACAGTAATGACCAGCGGGACCCAGATCAGGAGCCCCGTGATAAGGTATTTTTTCACTAGTCCGCCTTAGCAGCGGTCGTGGCGGGCAACGGCGCCTTCGTCGTGGTCGGGGTCGCCTCTTTCCCGGCCTTGGAGTCTTCCTTGGCCGCGTGCTGTTCTTTGGACTGGGCCTCTTGCTTGTCCTTGCTCGCGCTTTTGTCCTTGCCCTCGCCCTCGCTCTTGGCCTTGCTCTCGCTCTTGTCCTGCGCCTCCTGCGACCCCTCCTTGGGCTTGGAACTGCCCTTGAAGTCGGTCGCGTACCAGCCGCTGCCCTTCAAATGGAAACCCGCCGCACTCACCAGTTTCCCCAGCGTGGACTTGCCGCAGGCGGGGCACTCGGTCAGGGGTGGGTCCGACAGCTTCTGCAGAACCTCTTTCTCGTGCCCGCAACTGGTACATCGATATTCGTATATGGGCATGGTATCCCTCGCAAAAAACAACGGAAATTATACCGTATCAAGCAGATGCAACCGGTGAGCAGGTCGGGGCTTGCGGCGCTGAAATCAAGGCGGGACGGGGTCTGGCGGCCAATCGCTATAATCAGGCACCCTGAATTTCGACGACGACAGCGTGACCCAAGCCCGATTCACCTGGCCCTATCCCCGCATCATCGCCCACCGCGGCGGCGGCGTGCTCGCCCCGGAGAACACACTCGCGGGGCTGGAAGTCGCGCGAAATCTCGGGTTTCACGGCGTGGAGTTCGACGTCAAGCTCAGCGAGGATGAAACACCCATCCTGATGCATGACGACACCCTGGAACGCACCACAGATGGCCACGGACCCGTCGCAGACCAGCCGTACCACGAGATTTCTGAACTCGATGCGGGCGGATGGTTCGGCAACGAATTCACCGGCGAACCGGTGCCCGCCTTCGCCGCCGCCGCGGCGCTGTGCCAGCAGGCCGGACTGTGGGCCAACGTCGAGATCAAGCCCTGTCCCGGACGCGAACGTGAAACCGGAGAGATCGTGGCGCGCATGGCGAAACTGCTGTGGAGCGGCGCTGATCTGCCGCCGCTGCTGTCGTCTTTCTCCGCGATCGCACTGGAAGCCGCAGCGGTCGAGGCACCCGAACTGCCGCGTGCGCTGCTGGTGGTCGACGTGCCGGTCAACTGGCAGGCGCAAATGCAACGGCTGCAATGCGTGTCGCTGCACGCCAGCCACCGCTACCTGAACGCCGCACTGGTCAAAGCCGTGCACGACGCCGGCTACGGCGTGCTGACCTACACCGTCAACGATTCTGTGCTGGCGCTCGAGCTGCTGGACTGGGGAGTGGACGCGCTGGTGACAGACCAGCTGGACGTCATCACGCCTAGCTTCGCGTGAATCGAAATCTTTTCACCGCAAAGTCGCAAAGGACGCAGAGGAAAAACGTAAATGAGGAAAAGCATGTGGTAGTTATTGAGGAGAACGCTAAATAGTGCGCACTGCGACACCTGTTGAGTCCCTTCTCCCTCTGGGAGAAGGACAGGATGAGGGAGTTTTTGCCGGTGTTATTCCCTCACCCCAACCCTCTCCCGGAGGGAGAGGGGGAAAAACGATGCGCACTATTTACCGGTTGGGTCAGTAATAGCAAACCCAGTGCCGAAATGACCACTGATACCAGGTTTTTACTCTCGAATAGTTTTTTGCTTTTGCCCTTCCTCCGCGTACCCCTCAAGGGGGTATAGAAAAGAATCCTCCGCGTCCTCCGCGGTTAGAGTCGAACTATGAATTACGCCACCGAGCGAACTTTCTCTGGCGAGCGGAAAGCCGCGAGCAGTTCGGTTTCCTGCAGCTTGGCTGACTTGAGATTATGTTCCTTGATGTGGCCGTAGCCGCGGATTTCCTCGGGAATGGAGGCGATTTTCACCGCCAGCGCATGGTTGTCCGGTCCCAGCTTGCCGATGATTTCCTCGATCACGACCTCATATTCGCCGATCAGCCGCCTCTCCATCCTGCGCTCGGGGGTGTAGCCGAAAATGTCGAATGCGGTGCCGCGCAATCCACGCAGTTTCGCGAGCAGCTTGAATGCCGAAAACACCCAGGTGCCGTACTCGGACTTGCGCAACTCGCCGCTCACCGGATCGCGTTTCGAGAACAGCGGCGGCGCCAGATGGAAATGCAGCTTGTAGCCGCCTTCGAACTGCGACTTGATTTTTTCCATGAACACCGGATCGGCATACAGGCGCGCGACTTCGTATTCGTCCTTGTAGGCCAGCAGCTTGAAGTAATAGCGCGCCACCGCCTCGGCGAGCCCGGTGAGACCCTTGGCCCTTGCGGTCTCGGCCTGCTTCACGCGCTCGACCAGGGAACGATACCGGTCCGCGTACGCGGCGTTCTGGTAACCGCTCAGGAATTCGACTCGCCGCGCGATCATTTCCTCGGGCGTCTGCGACATCGTCGTGGTTGCAGCCGTTTCCGGCTTCGGCGCGACCAGCCGCTCGACCGCGGCGAGGTCCGCCGCGGCCCGCCGTCCCCACAGGAAAGCCGCCTGGTTCATTTTCACCGCGGCACCGTTCAATTCGATCGCCTTGTTGATCGCGGCGCTCGAGACCGGCACCAGGCCCTTCTGGAACGCGTAGCCGAGCATGAACATATTGGTGGCGATCGAGTCGCCCATCAGCGCGGTGGCGATCCGTGTCGCGTCCACGAATTGCGCGTTGCCCTCGCCGACGCCCTTGATGATGGTGCGCTTGAGCGACTGCGCCGGGAACTGCATGTTGGCATTGCGGGTGAATTCGCCGGTCATCTGCTGGTGGGTATTGGCCACCACGCGCGTGCCCGTGCGCGCGGTATCCAGGGTCTTCTGGCTGGCGGACACCACCAGGTCGCAACCGAGCACCAGCCTGGCCCCGCCGGAGCCGAGGCGCACCGTCTTGATGTCGGCCGGATTGGCCGCGATCTGCAGGTGGCTCCACACCGAGCCGCCCTTCTGAGCGAGGCCGGCCATGTCCAAACCGCCGAAACCCTTGCCTTCGAGGTGCGCCGCCATGCCGACGATCGCGCCGATGGTCACCACCCCGGTGCCGCCGACGCCGGTCACCATGATGCCGTAAGACTGATCCAGCGACGGCAGACGCGGTTCGGGAACGGCCGGGAACAACGTATCGATATTTTGACCGGCAGGAGCACTCTTGCCCTTGCGCACGCCGCCGCCGTGGACGGTGACGAAGCTCGGGCAGAAGCCGCTGACGCAGGAATAATCCTTGTTGCACGACGACTGGTCGATCATGCGCTTGCGGCCGAACTCGGTCTCCAGCGGCAGCACCGACACGCAGTTGGATTTCACTCCGCAGTCGCCGCAGCCTTCGCACACCAGGTCGTTGATGAACGCGCGCTTGGCCGGATCCGGGTACTGGTTGCGTTTGCGCCGGCGGCGCTTTTCTGCCGCGCAGGTCTGGTCGTAGATGATCACCGACAGGCCCGCAATCTCGCGGAATTCGCGTTGCACCTGGTCATAGTCGTCGCGGTGATGGATCGTGACGCCCGGCGCCCACTCGACGGTCGAGGGGTACTTCTCCGGTTCGTCGGTGACCACCGCGATTTTCTTCGCGCCCTCGGAATACACCTGCAGCGTGATCTGCGGTACCGTGAGCGGGCCGTCGACTGGCTGGCCACCGGTCATCGCCACCGCGTCGTTGTAGAGGATCTTGTAAGTGACATTGACGCCCGAAGCCGCCGCTGCCCGCACTGCCAGCAGTCCCGAGTGGTAGTAGGTGCCGTCGCCGATGTTCTGGAACACATGCGGCGTTTTTACGAACGGCGCCTCGCCGACCCAGCTCGCCCCTTCACCGCCCATCTGTGTGAACCCGGCGGTGTCGCGGTCCATCCACTGTGCCATGAAGTGGCAACCGATACCGGCGAGCGCACGCGAACCCTCGGGTACGCGGGTGCCGGTGTTGTGCGGACAACCGGAACAGAAGTACGGCGTCCTGTCCATCGCCGGTATCTCCGGCACGCGCGCTGCGAGCTGCTCCTGCTCCGCCACGCGCGCCGCGAGCTGCGCATCGTTCACGCGCTCGAGGATGCGGCGGCCGACGGCGATCGCAATTTCGTTGGGATCGAGCGCGGCGTTGGACTGGAACAGGATCTTGCCGAGCTCATCGCGCTTGCCGATCACTTCCGGCGCGCCTGGCTTGCCGTACAGCGTCTCCTTCAACTGGGTTTCGATCAGCGCGCGCTTCTCTTCCACGACGATGATCTTCTGCAGCCCTTCGGCGAACTTCACCACGCCAGTGGGCTCGAGCGGCCAGGTCATGCCGACCTTGTAAATGCGCAGGCCCAGCCGCGCGGCTTCAGCATCGTCGATGCCGAGATAGGCCAGCGCCTGGCGCACGTCCATGTAGGACTTGCCGCAGGTGGCGATCCCAAGTTTCGCGTCCGGCGAATCCATAACGACCTGGTCCAGCCTGTTGGCCCGCGCGAACACCTTGGCGGCCTCGAGCTTCCAGGTATGCAAGCGCGCTTCCTGCTCCAGCGGCGTATCCGGCCAGCGGATGTTCAACCCGCCCGCGGGCATCTGGAAATCGGCCGGGATCACGATGCGCACGCGCGCCGGGCTGACGTCGACCGAGGCGCTGGCGTCGATCGTATCTTTCATGCACTTGAGCCCCACCCAGCAACCCGAGTAGCGCGACAGCGCCCAGCCGTACAGACCGTAGTCGAGCACTTCCTGTACGCCGGCAGGGTTCAGGATCGGGATCATCGCGTCCACCATCGCGAATTCGCTCTGGTGCGCAGTGGTCGAGGATTCGCAGGTGTGGTCATCACCCATCAGGCACAGCACGCCGCCCAACGACGCCGATCCGGCCAGATTGCCGTGGCGGAAGGCATCTCCCGTGCGGTCCACGCCCGGGCCCTTGCCGTACCAGATCGCGAACACGCCGTCGTACTTGTTGTCGCCCTCGAAATGCGCCTGCTGCGTGCCCCAGATCGCGGTGGCGGCAAGGTCCTCGTTCACGCCGGGCTGGAACACGATGTTGTGCTCGGCGAGCAAGTTCTTGGCCGCCCACAGTTGCTGGTCGTAGCCGCCCAGCGGGCTGCCGCGATAGCCGGAGATATAACATGCAGTGTTAGCGCCCGCGGCCTGGTCGCGCAGGTGCTGCATCATCGGCATGCGCACCAGCGCCTGCGTGCCGGTAAGAAAAACGCGGCCTTCCTGCAGCGTGTACTTGTCGTCGAGCGAAACTTGCGCCAGTGCCATCGCTATCCTCTACGAAACGTTCGGAAGCAGCGAATGCGCGTCAACCGACGCGCGTCCCGATGCGCTGAATATATTCTCTGTGACAGTAAACATCGGTGTTGGTGCCGGTCGGCCACGAAAATCCCCGGATATCAAAAGGGAATGTCGTCCTCGAGATCCTCCAGGCTGCTGCCCTTGGCTGCGCCGCCGGATTTCTGCGCCGGCGCAGGTGCGGCCGCCGCCCGGGGGACGTCGTCTTCCGGCGGCGCCATGCGTTCCGAACCACCGGAGCGCGAGCCCAGCATCTGCATGCGATCGGCGCGAATTTCCGTGGTGTAGCGCTCCTTGCCTTCCTTGTCGGTCCACTTGCGCGTCTCCAGCCTGCCCTCGATGTAGACCTGCGAGCCCTTCTTCAGGTATTCGCCGGCGATCTCGGCGGTCTTGCCGAACATCGCCACGCGGTGCCATTCGGTCTTTTCCTGCTTCTCGCCGTTCTTGTCTTTCCACGTCTCGGTGGTGGCAATGCTGATGTTGGCGACGGCGTCGCCGCTGGGCATGTAGCGCACTTCGGGGTCGCGCCCGAGATTGCCGATCAGGATCACTTTGTTTACCGAAGCCATATCAGATCTCCCCGCCTAAAAGTTTGATGACATTTTGTTCGTCGAAGCCCTGGCTGTCCACCTTGAGATACGCCACGCCCTCGCCCGAGAGCATGACTTCGCGCACACCCGGCAGTCCGGCGAGCCGCCGCGTCAATCCCGGGACCGCCTGCGAATCTATCTTCGGCAACTGGTAACGGCGCGTGTCCAGGCTTTCCGGCACGCGCATGCCCAGCGCCAGCAGCAGCCAGACCACCGCCAGCGCGGCACAGAAACCGAACACCGCCTCCGCACCGTAATGCTGCGACAGCCAGCCACCTACCGCGGCACCCGTGAACGTGCCGAGGAATTGCACGCTGCTATAGACACCTATTGCCGTGCCCTTGGTGCCGGCCGGCGCGAGCTTCGAAATCAGCGAGGGCAACGTGGCCTCGAGCAGATTGAACGCGGCGAAAAACACCAGCAAGCCGGCAGCCAGTCCCGCCAGATCGTTACTGCCAAGCGCGAGCAGGAGCAGCGCGGCGATGAGCGTGCCGACCGCACCGATGAACACCGGCTTCTGCAGTCCCTTGCGCTCCGCCGCCAGCATCGGCGGCAGCATCAGCACGAAAGCGCCGCACATGACCGGCAGATAAACCATCCAGTGGCTGCCCGCGGGCAGATGTGCCCGCAACGCGAACGGCACCACCACGAACAGCGCCATCAGCACCGCGTGCAGCGCGAAGATGCCGTAGTTCAGGCGCAGCAACTGGTGATCCAGCAGCACCCTGCCGACCGGCACCGCCGGTCCCGCAGGCGTTGTGCCGGCACGGCTCTGCGACGGATCGGGAATGACGAAGCGCACCACCACGATCGCCGCCAACGCCAGAAAACCGGTCAGCGCGAAAATGCCGGGCACGCCCATCACATGATCCAGCACCGGACCGGCCACCATCGAAAGCGCGAACGTGGCGCCTATGGTCATGCCGATGATCGCCATCGCCTTGGTGCGCTGATCGTCGCGGGTGAGATCGGCGGTGAGCGCGATCACCGCTGCGGAAATCGCGCCCGCGCCCTGTATCATCCGGCCCAGGATCACCATGGTGATATCTTGCGCCAGCGCGGCCAGGAAGCTGCCAAGCGCGAAGATCACCAGCCCGAGATAGATGGTGCGCTTGCGCCCCCAACGGTCGGAGAGCCGTCCGAACGGCACCTGCAGGCAGGCCTGGGTCAGGCCATAGGCCCCGAGCGCGAGCCCGACCAGCGCGTGGTCATGGCCGCCGGGAAGGCGCTCCGCGTACAGCGCAAAAACCGGAAGAATGATGAACATCCCCAGCATGCGCAACCCGAAAATACCGGCCAGGCCGACACTTGCGCGCAGTTCCAGGGGCGTCATCCGGTCCGGGAAGGGCATTCTGCGAAAGGGCGTAAACCGCGGATTGGGAAAAGAAATT
>CAYNFN010000119.1:0-4458 GCA_964396485.1 uncultured Alcaligenaceae bacterium | reverse complement strand
GAGGTTTTTTTCCCGGATGCGCTGGCGGTGGGAATGCAGACCTTCGATCTTGCCTACCGATTCGAGCCCGGCCACGCGCTCGACGGCGTGACCATGATCGTGCCGCTGCACCTGCTCAACCAGCTCGACGAACGCCGCTGCGAATGGCTGGTGCCGGGGCTTTTGCGCGACAAGATCACGTACCTGATCAAGGGTCTGCCCAAGGGCGTGCGCAAGCATTTCGTGCCGGTGCCCCAGGTCGTCACCGATTGCATGGAGATCCTCGAGCCCGACAGCGGGCCGCTCGCCGAGGCGCTGTCGCAGGCGCTGTTCAAGAAGACCGGAGTGGAAGTGCCGGTCGAGGCGTGGGATGTGGCCGACCTGCCGCCGCACCTGCTGATGAATTTCAGCATCGTGGACGAAAACGGCAAGGAAATCGCATCCGGACGCGAACTGCCGCAACTGCGCAGCCAGCTCGGCGTCAAGGCGCGGCGCACCTTCAGCGCGGCGGCGAGCGCCGGGTTCGAGCGCAAGGGACTGACCTCGTGGGACTTCGACGAGTTGCCCGAGCAGGTCGAGGTGGAACGCGGCGGGCGCAAGCTGGTCGGTTATCCGGCCATCGTCGACGAGGGCAGGTCGGTAGCGCTGACGCTTCTGGATACCGAAGCCGAGGCCGACGCAGCGACGCGCAAGGGCCTGCGCCGGCTGTTTCAGCTGGCGCTGCCGGAGCAGGTGAAGTTCCTGGCGCGCAACCTTCCTGGGTTCACCGAATTGCAGTTGCGCTACGCGCTGCTGGGCGAGCGCGAAGGCGGCAAGCAGGACAAGGGTGGCCGGCATGACAAGGGCGAAGTGGCCGAGCGGTTGCGCGAAGAGCTGATCACCGCCATTTGCGATCGCGCATTCTTCGTCGAGGACGAACCGGTGCGCGACCGCAAGGCGTTCGAGGTGCGGGTGGCGAAAGGCAAGACACGGCTGATGGACGTGGCGCAGGAGATTTGCCGCATCGCCGCCGAGATCCTGGCTGAGCACCAGGCGCTGCGGTCCAAGCTCGACCAGTCGCAGCACGCGGCATGGCCGCGCGCGGTCGCGGACATCCGCAGCCAGTTGCGCGAGCTGCTCGGGCCCGGATTCCTCGCCTCGGTGCCGTTCGATAGGCTCAAACATTACCCGCGCTATCTGCGGGCGATCGCGGTGCGGCTCGACAAGATGGCCTCCAACCCGGAGCGCGACGGCAACTGGCAGCAGCAGCTCGCGCGCTACTGGCAGGCCTATCAGGCCCGACTTGCCGCCGACCGTTCCCGCGGACTGCGCAACCCGAAGGTGGAGGAAATGCGCTGGATGCTCGAGGAATTGCGCGTGTCGCTGTGGGCGCAGCAGCTGAAAACGCCTAACCCTGTTTCCTTCAAGCGCATCGAGAAATACTGGAGCGAGGTTTAGCGAGGGCTGATAGCATCGCAAGACACGGATCGGAAAGGCGTTATGGAGAAGTCCTTCAAGAACGAGATCGAGCTGCTGCGCCTGGGAAACGGACAGGTCTTCCACGGCGAGGGCATTCTCGCGATCACCAAGGCTTTGCTGCAATCCGGCGTGGCCTACGTCGGCGGCTATCAGGGCGCGCCGGTCTCCCATCTGATCGATGTCATGGTCCAGGCCGAGGATTATATGGGCGAGCTTGGGGTGCATGTCGAAGCCTGTTCCAACGAGGCGTCCGCCGCCATGCTCGGCGCGTCGATTCACTATCCATTGCGCGGCGCGGTGACCTGGAAGTCCATCGTCGGCACCAACGTTGCCGCCGATGCGTTGTCGAATCTTTCCTCGCCGGGCGTTGTCGGCGGCGCGCTGATCGTCGTCGGCGAAGACTACGGCGAAGGCGCCAGCGTGATCCAGGAACGCACCCATGCCTACGCGCATCAAATCCTCGATGCTGATGCTGGATCCGCGCCCGGAGCTCTCCAACATGGTGCGCATGGTCGAGGACGGCTTCCGGCTCTCCGAGGCTTCGAACATGCCGGCTCTGCTGGAGTTGCGCATCCGCGCCTGTCATGTACGCGGCAGTTTCGTCTGCAAGGACAATGTGGCGCCCGGCGTTGACAAGTGCGGCTTGTGGTCTAAACTGGGCCGAAAATAACCTGCTTAAGCGCAGAGGAGAACATGAAGACCGTTCAACAACTCCTGGAGTCAAAACGCCATCGCCTCGTTTCGGTGTTGCCCGATACCACGGTGCTGGACGCTCTCAAGCTCATGGCGGAGAAGGAAATCGGTGCGGTGCTGGTGCTCGACGGCGACCGGCTGGCGGGAATCTTCTCCGAACGCGATTATGCCCGCAAGGTGGTGTTGTACGGCAAGTCGTCGAAGGACACGCCGGTGCGTGAGATCATGACCGACGAAGTGGTGTGCGTGCGTCCCGAACAGACCATAGAGGACTGCATGGGACTGATGACCGACAAGCGCATACGCCATCTGCCCGTGCTCGACAGCAAGAAAGTGGTGGGCGTGGTTTCCATCGGCGACGTGGTCAAGGAAATGCTCTCCGAGCAGGAGTTCGTAATCAAGCAGCTCGAAAGCTACATCCACCGCTGAGCGTGTCGCCTTCGGCCGTGGCGCGCGCCTGCGTCCTGCGCGGTCTTCAGATCCGGTTTTTCTGAATCCATGTTCAAACGAATACTTGTGGCCATTGCACTGGCGGGAGCGGCCGCGGGCTGCAAGACCCAGACCGGGCTCACCGCCGGAGCCACCAGCTGCAGCGTGACCGATCTGGACGTGATCGAGAGCCGGTACTCACGGGAGGGCACAACCACCGCGTGGTGCGCAAAGTGCAAGGAAAAGATTTATCACTGCGTGTCCAATCCGGATCGCAGCCGCGTGCAATGCAAGGAGGCCGGTACCTGGGACCCCTGCGGCTGATCGCGCCGCGATCCGGCGGTCCGTTCCCGGCCGCAATCGTTTAGAATCGCCGCTTTCGTTTTGTTGCGCTCCGCCGGCTTCCAACCACTCGTCACCCATCACTGGTCAGTCTCATGTTCGGCGCCTTGATCATCGGTGATGAAATCCTCTCGGGAAAGCGCCAGGACAAGCATTTTCCAAAAATCATCGAGATTCTGAAGGCGCGCGGGCTGGGCTTGGGCTGGGGCATGTATTTGCCGGACGAGCCGGCGGTGATTACCGCGGTGCTGTCCAGCACCCTGGCGCGCGACGATATCGTGTTCTGCTTCGGCGGAATCGGCGCCACGCCCGACGACCACACCCGCCAGTGCGCAGCCAAAGCCGCAGGCGTCGGGCTCGCGTTGCATCCGGATGCCAGGCGCGAAATCGAGGCGCGTTTCGGCGCCGAGGCCTATCCCAAGCGCATCGAGATGGGCGTGTTTCCGGTCGGCAGCCGCATCGTTCCCAATCCCTACAACCGTGTTCCCGGTTTCAGTTATGCGCGCCATCATTTCTTTCCCGGCTTCCCGGAAATGGCATGGCCGATGATGGAATGGGTGCTGGACAACGAGTACCCGCACCTACACAACCGGCAACCGCCGGTGGATGTGGCGATCGTGGTAAAGGACGCGGGCGAGAGCCAGTTGATCGACCTGATGAATGCCTGCATCGCCCGCTATCCCGGCGTCAAACTTTTCAGCCTGCCCAGCTTTACTCCCGCCGGCCGCCGGATCGAACTTGGCGTGAAGGGGAACGAGGCCGAGACATCGAGCGCGCTGGATTTCCTGAAGGTCGGGGTGAGCGCGCTTGGGTTCGGTTGGGAGGAAAGAAAATAAGGAGCTAGGTTCGAGGTGCGAGGTATGCGGTGCGAGGTATAGCGGGGCATGCCTTATCTGACGAACGGTGTCTGACCAAGTCGGCTTCAATCGGTATGTGAACGGCTGCAACCGCCCTATTCTGTTGAAAAACTCGAAATCTCGACTGCGGCAAATTTCGGTCGGCTACTGAGGTAATTGCAAATTTGCCCTGACACTACCTCATAAACCGCTCAGGAAGTTCTTCATCGCGACATCGACTCTCTCATGTATCCCGTAGCCTGAAGCGCGCATCGCCTCCTATAACGGCTAGAATTTTTTCATCGCCGGTGGAAAAAGAGTTTTTCAACGGAATAGGCCAGGAGCGGACATTCGCAAGGCAAAAACTTCTGAGGATAGACGGGAGGGGCGCTCCGCAAGACGGCGCCCCCTTTGCTGTGGGTTGTTATACGGACACAGACATCACAAAGCTATTGCGTTTCATGCTGTGAGATTACGTTACTGAGGAGAACGCTAAATAGTGCGCAACGCGACTCCTGTTGAGTCCCTTCTCCCTCCGGGAGAAGGACAGGATGAGGGGGCTTTTGCCGGGGTTATTCCTTCACCCCAACCCTCTGCTCCGCTTCAAGTGTTCCCTTGTCCCGGAGGGAGAGGGGGAAAACGATGCGCACTATTTACCGGTTGGGTCAGTAACTGCTGTCATCATTATCAATTGATATGCGGACGTTGTTGTCCGCATAAT
>CAYNFN010000118.1:0-1937 GCA_964396485.1 uncultured Alcaligenaceae bacterium | reverse complement strand
CCCTTGGCCTGGAGTGCGGCGCCTACCGGAGTTATTCCTGCCCTGCGGAGATGCGTTCCAGTGCCTCGGTAGCGGTAACGATGGGAATACCTTCAAAGGTTGCGAGGGAAAGCAAATCCCGGTCGCCGGAGACAATGAGGTTGGCTTCGGCTGCGACTGCACAGGCAAGGACTTGGTCGTCGTCGGGGTCGCGCGCGACGGATGGTGCTATTGGGGCTTGGTTTACCACTGTTGCAAGTGCCGCGTAGCCGTCGAAAAGATCGTTGACGATCAACGCGCGTTTCGTGAGCTGCCTAGTAAACTTGCTTCGCATAAGCACGCCCTGCAGCTCGGCCAAGAGTGGCGCACTCGTAAACAACTCGATTCGTCCCGCCTGCGCCACGTCAATGAGCTTTGCAGGGGCTCCGCTCCACAGGAGTCCGGACAGCACCGTGTTGGTGTCAAGCACCAGTCGCACGGCGCGATTCGAGTCGGTAGGCGTCGATTTCGGCTTGGATTTCCTCGGCGGTCATCGCCGGCAAGGGATTAGTCGAGAGATTCTTGCGCGCTGCCTCCAGACGCTCGATCCGCTGGGTGCGGAGCGCTTCGCGCAGCAACTGCTCCAGTTGCTCCGGTGTCAGTAGCCCAGCCCGTTCAGCCTCCTTGGCCAGCCCATCAGGTAGTTCGATCTTTACGGTGGTCACGGTGTGTGCTCGTTGGAAAGGTTCAGTGCATGATAATGGATCGCGAGGCGCGGGTACATGCCCCGCAATTCGGTGAAGAACCAAGGGAAGCTCTGATCAGGTTCCGCAACGCGCGTTGCGCCAGGTGCGGATGACTGCTAGGCGTCGCTTTGCAGTTGCGGCTGAAGCCCCAACAAGGAGCGTAACAACGAAGGCGCCGCACCTGGCACAACCCAATGACATTTCAACTCTTTCGAGGGACCGGGCGATTCGGGCCGATGACTGCGTCGGTTCCTCCTTGTGTAGGCCGGCTACACGGCGTCCTCGCCGTCTTGTCCTCGACCCGAATCGCCTCGGTCGCGCATGTGGAACTTGATCAGAGCTTCCCTAAATCATCAGGTACTTCGTCTTCACTTCCTCATTCGCCGCCATCTCCTGCATGGTGCCGTGGTAGCGAATGCGCCCCTTCTCGATCACGTAAGCACGGTCGGCGACTTCGGCGGCGAAGTGCATGTTCTGCTCGGCAAAAAGGATCGTGAGACCCATACCCTTGAGATGCTTGATCTGGCGCGTAAGCTCCTGCACCACCATCGGCGCGACACCCTCTACCGGCTCGTCGAGCAGCAGCAGCGAGGGGTTCCCCATCAGCGTGCGCCCGATGGTGAGCATCTGCTGTTCGCCGCCCGAGAGGTAGCCACCCAGGCGCCGGTCCAGCGGCGCGAGCACGGGAAAGAGCTCGTACACCCTGTCCACCGTCCAGGGCGTGCCAGCGTTGCGGCCCTTCTTCACGGCGATTTCGAGGTTCTCGCGCACCGTCAGGTCGGGAAATATCAGCCGCTCGTCGGGCACGAAACCGACGCCGAGCTGCGCGATCCGATGGGGCGAGCGGCCGATCAGCGTTTCGCCATTGAAGCGGATCTCGCCGTTGCGCGCTTGCGCCAGCCCCATGATGGTCTTGAGCGTCGTGGTCTTGCCCGCGCCGTTGCGCCCCAACAGGCATACCGATTCGCCCTCGTTCACGTCCAGCGACACATCGAACAGGATGTGGCTGGTGTCGTAATAAGTGTGGACGTTGCGGACTTCGAGGCGCATCGGGCTCAGAGCTGGTGCTCGCCCAGATAGACCTTCTGGGCGGTTTCGTTGGCGCGGACCTCTGCGGGCGTGCCCTGTACGATGATCTCGCCCCGGTGCAGCAGGGTCAGCCGGCGCGCGTGGTTGAACACGATACCCATGTCGTGCTCGGTGAACAGCACGGTGAGCTTCAGCTCCCGGTTG
>CAYNFN010000117.1:0-12599 GCA_964396485.1 uncultured Alcaligenaceae bacterium | reverse complement strand
CACATCCACGCTTCGGGATTGATCGGTTCGCCCACGGTGCCGAGCAGCCGCAGGCTGGACAGGTTGTACTTCTTCGGCTGGTCGCCGCCGGCCTTGATCAGCGAGCGGATCGCCGTCGGCGCGGTGTAGAACACAGTCACGCCGTGGTCCTGGATCAGCTTCCAGAAGCGTCCCGCGTCCGGAAATGTCGGTACGCCTTCGAACACGATCTCGGTTGCCCCGACGGCCAGCGGACCGTAGGCGATGTACGTGTGGCCGGTCACCCAACCCACATCGGCGGTACACCAGAAGACATCCGACTGCTTGTAATCGAAAGTCCATTTCATCGTCAGCATGGCCTGCAGCAGGTATCCGCCGCTGGAATGCTGCACGCCCTTGGGCTTGCCGGTGGAGCCGGAGGTGTAAAGGATGAACAGCGGATGCTCGGCGTTGACCCACACCGGCTCGCAGACGTCCGGCTGGTTCTGCACCAGCTCGTGCCACCAGACGTCGCGCGGTGCGCGCAGCTGAATCGGGCTGCCCGTGCGTTTGTAGATGACGACGTGCCTGATGCCCTCGCAGCCTCCCATCGCAAAAGAATCGTCCACCGCGGGCTTGAGCGCGATTTCCTTGCCGCCGCGCATCTGTCCGTCGGCGGTGATGACCGCGACCGCGCCGGCATCGATGATGCGCTCCTGCAGGCTCTTGGCCGAGAAGCCGCCAAACACCACCGAATGGGTGGCGCCGATGCGCGCGCAGGCTTGCATTGCAATCACCGCCTCGATCGACATCGGCATGTAGACGATGACGCGGTCGCCGGTCTTGATTCCGAGCGACTTGAGCCCGTTGGCAAACTGGCAGACGCGGTGGTAGAGCTGCTTGTAGGTAATCTTGGTGACCGCGCCGTCGTCGGCCTCGAAGACGATGGCGACCTTGTTCGGCTGGCTGTCGAGATGGCGGTCCAGGCAGTTGTAAGAGATGTTCAGCTCGCCGTCGTGGAACCACTTGAAGAACGGCGCTTTGCTCTGATCCAGGACCTTCGAGAACGGTTTGTGCCAGATCACGTGCTCGCGCGCCAGACGTGCCCAGAAGCCCTCGTAATCGCGTTCCGCCTCGGCGCACAGCGCCTGGTAGGCGGCCATTCCGGAGACATTGGCCTGCCTGACGAAGTCCGCAGGCGGCGGGAAAACGCGGTGTTCTTGCAGGACCGATTCGATCGTACTCATTCCATCCTCCCCGTCGTTTATCCAGCGGATTATAGCGAGAACTCGAGGTGCCCAGTCCTGCGCGGCGCGCAGTCGGGCAGCAGGCAAGCGCCGCCGGTAGTGTAAAATCCGGCTGAGCGCACCAGCAATCAATCCGCCGAGCCGCCCGGATTCACCCATGACCGTAATCCGCCAGGAAGACCTGATCGAAAGCGTCGCCGACGCCCTCCAGTACATCTCCTACTACCATCCGATCGACTACATCAAGTCCCTCGCGGATGCGTATCGTCGTGAAGTGTCGCCGGCGGCCCGCGACGCCATCGCGCAAATCCTGACCAACTCGCGCATGTGTGCCGAAGGAAAGCGGCCGATCTGCCAGGACACCGGCATCGTGGTCGCGTTCCTGAGAGTCGGCATGAACGTGCGCTGGGACGGTGCCAGCATGGGTGTTGCCGACATGGTCAACGAAGGCGTGCGCCGGGCCTACCTGCACCCGGACAACAAGTTGCGCGCGTCTATCCTCGCTGATCCGGCGGGCGCCCGGAAAAACACGCGCGATAACACGCCGGCGGTGATCCACATGGAACTCGTTCCGGGCGATTCAGTGGATGTCCGGATCGCAGCCAAGGGTGGCGGCTCGGAGAACAAGTCGAAATTCGTCATGCTCAACCCGTCCGACAGCATCGTCGACTGGGTGTTGGAGACCGTGCCGGACATGGGTGCCGGATGGTGCCCGCCGGGCATGCTCGGACTGGGTATCGGCGGCAGCGCGGAAAAGGCGATGGTGCTGGCCAAGGAAGCGCTGATGCAGCCGATCGACATGCACGAGTTGAAACGACGCGGGCCGGAAAGCCGCATCGAGGAACTGCGCATCGAAATTTGCGACAAGGTCAACGCGCTAGGCATCGGCGCGCAGGGCCTGGGCGGGCTCACCACCGTGCTCGACGTCAAGATACTCGATTACCCGACGCACGCGGCGTCGCTGCCGGTGGCGATGATCCCGAATTGCGCCGCGACCCGGCACGCGCACTTCGCACTCAACGGCAGCGGCGCGGCACGGCTGGATCCGCCCAGCATCGATGAGTGGCCGGATGTGGAATGGGCGCCGGCGCCGGCCTCGCGCAAGGTCGACCTAGCCAAGGTTACGCGCGAGGAGATCGCGGCCTGGAAGCCGGGCGAGACCCTGCTGCTCAACGGCAGGATCCTTACCGGACGCGATGCCGCGCACAAGCGCATCCAGGAACTGTTCTCCAAGGGTGAAACGCTGCCCGCAGGGGTGGACTTCCGCAACCGCTTCATCTACTACGTCGGTCCGGTGGACCCGGTGCGCGATGAAGTGGTCGGCCCGGCCGGTCCGACGACGGCCACCCGCATGGACAAGTTCACAGATATGATGCTGGCGAAAACCGGGCTGCTCGGCATGATCGGCAAAGGCGAGCGTGGCCCCGCGGCGATCGAAGCCATCCGCAAGCACAAGGCGGTGTACCTGATGGCGGTGGGTGGAGCGGCCTACCTGGTCTCCAAAGCCATCAAGTCCTCGCGCGTGGTCGCGTTTGCGGATCTCGGCATGGAAGCGATCTACGAGTTCGAGGTGAAGGACATGCCGGTCACCGTTGCAGTGGATGTCAACGGCACTTCGGTGCACCAGACCGGTCCGCGCGAGTGGCAGGCAAGGATCGGAAAGATTCCAGTTACCACGGCGTAAGGGGTGAGTCGTGACGAGTGAGGTGAGTGCGTTCGCCGCTGTGCGGCCCGATTTCACCTCGTCCCTCGGCCCTGGTCCCTCGCACCTCGCAGTTCAATGGCGGGCCTCCCCGCATCGCATGGTAGTGAACCTGGTCAGGTCCGGAAGGAAGCAGCCACAGCTATTCTATGCGAGTGACGGGGCAAGGCTCGCCACCCCTATACAACGTGAGGCGTAAGGCGGCAGGCGTGAGGCGTGAACGGTTTGATCTCTCGAACAGCTACGCCGCCGCGAAAATTCACAGACAAATTGGCGATTCAAAGACAAAGTGACGCTCGCACTCGCGCGCAAATGGCGCCCCAGGAATTTCGGTGAACTGATCGGCCAGGACCACGTGGTCCGCGCCATCAGCAATGCGCTCACGCAGAATCGCCTGCATCACGCGTACCTGCTGACCGGCACCCGCGGCGTAGGCAAAACCACGCTGGCGCGGATCATCGCCAAGGCGCTGAATTGCGAAACCGGTATTTCCGCGAATCCCTGCGGCAAGTGCGGCGCCTGCACCGAGATCGATTCCGGTCGCTTCGTGGACCTGATCGAACTTGACGCCGCCTCCAACACCCAGGTGGACAACATGCGCGAGCTGCTGGAGAACGCGCTCTACGCGCCGACTTCCGGCCGCTTCAAGGTGTACATCATCGACGAAGTGCACATGCTGTCGCGCAGCGCGTTCAACGCGATGCTCAAGACCCTTGAAGAACCGCCGGCCCACATCAAGTTCATACTCGCAACCACCGATCCGCAGAAAGTCCCGGTCACGGTGCTGTCGCGCTGCCTGCAGTTCAATCTCAAGCAGATTCCCCCGGGCCAGATCCGCGGCCAGCTCGAAAGCGTGCTCGGCAAGGAAGGCGTGCCTTTCGAGACGCAAGCGCTCAATCTGCTGGCGCGCGCTGCCGAGGGCAGCATGCGCGATGCATTGTCGCTGCTGGACCAGGCGATCGCGCATGGCGCCGGCAAGGTCGAAGAGACCTCGGTCAGGGAAATGCTGGGTGCGGTGGACCGGAGCTACCTTTTCAGCCTCCTCAAGGCGCTCGCGAGCGGCCAGGGTCCGGCATTGCTCGCCGAGGCCGAGCGCATGGCGGCGAGGAGCCTGTCGTTCGACGCGGCGCTGCAGGAACTGGCGACCCTGCTGCACCGGGTTGCGTTGGCGCAGACGTTGCCTGAAGCGCTGGCGGACGACGAACCGGAGCGTGATGCGCTGCTCGGACTGGCCGGCGCCTTCAGCGAGGAGGACGTACAACTCCTGTACCAGATCGCGATCCACGGGCGGCGCGATCTCGGGCTCGCTCCGGACGAATTTGCCGGCTTCACGATGACGCTGCTGCGCATGCTGGCGTTCCTGCCGGTCGAGCCCGGGAAGTCCGCGTCGGCTGCCACGCCGAGCGCCGTCCGCCCTGCGTCAAAGCCGGCAGCGGCTGCCGCGACTGCGGCTGCACTGGAAGCGAGCGCCAAGGGTGCCGTCAGCGCGGAGCAGGAACTCGCCGACTGGCGCACGCTGGTCGGGCGCATCAAAGTCGGCGGCATGGCACGCATGCTGGCCGACAACTGCGAGTTCCGCTCGCTCGACGGCGACCGGCTGGAACTTGCGGTGCCGGAGGCGCACAAACATCTGCTGGAAAAGGTGTACACCGACAAGTTGCAAGCGGCGCTCGCGGATTATTTCGGCCGTAAGCTGCGGCTGCGCATCTCGACCGGCGGCACAGGCAATACACCCGCCGAAATCGAGAACCAGGAACGGCAGGCAAAGCTCGCCAAGGCGATCGAGTCCATCGACACCGATCCGTTTGTCCGCGACCTGGTGGAGAATTTCGATGCGCGGGTGAACGATTCTTCGATCAAACCGATTCAGTAAGGAACGACATCATGATGAAAGGCCAACTTGCCGGGCTCATGAAGCAGGCCCAGCAGATGCAGGAGAACCTGAAGAAGGCGCAGGAAGAAATCGCCGGCATGGAGGTCGAAGGCCAGGCGGGCGCGGGCATGGTAAAAGTAGTGATGACCGGCCGCCACGACGTCAGGCGCGTGTCCATCGACCCGAGCCTGATGAGCGACGACAAGGAAATGCTCGAGGACCTGATCGCCGCCGCGGTCAACGACGCGGTGCGCCGTGTGGAGGCCGCGACCCAGGAAAAGATGGGCGGGCTGACCTCCGGGCTCGAGCTTCCTCCCGGAATGAAACTGCCGTTCTAAAAACCGGTGACGTGTGACAAGTGACCAGTTGGTACCTGCGGCTGCGCATAACCCGTCACCCCGTCACCCGTCACTCGTCACAGCCTTCATGAAAACGCCGTCGATTCTCGAAGAGCTGATCGAAGCACTGCGCTGCCTGCCCGGAGTAGGCCCGAAGTCGGCGCAACGCATGGCCTTCCATCTTCTGCAGCGTGACCATCCGGGCGCGCAGCGGCTCGGCAAGGCGCTCGAGCAGGCGCTTGCCAGGGTGCGTCATTGCGAAAAGTGCAACAACTTCACCGAGCAGGCCGTCTGTGAGCTGTGCAGTTCGCCGCGGCGCGACCAGACGCTCCTGTGCGTGGTGGAAACGCCCGCGGACCTGCTGATGATGGAACAGGCGCAAGCTTACAATGGCTTGTATTTCGTCTTGTTGGGCAGGCTCTCGCCGCTGGATGGAATCGGCCCGAAGGACATTCATCTCGACCGCCTGGTGAAACGCGCTCTCGACGGCACGGTGAAGGAGACCATACTTGCCACTAATTTCACGGTCGAAGGAGAAGCCACGGCGCATTACGCCGGGGAGTTGCTGGCTGCGCGGGGAATGAAAGTCACGCGCATCGCCAGCGGCGTTCCGGTAGGCGGCGAACTCGAACACGTGGACAGCGGCACGCTGGCCCAGGCGGTGATCGAACGGAAGCCTGCCTGATGGCCGTTCCCTCCACCGAACCGGCCAAACGTCGGCCCTCGTCCAGGCACTCGCCCAAGAGCACGCCGGCGCTGGCCCGGGGCTCGCGCAGAAATTCCGCAACGAGGTTGAAGCGCATGCCTGAGCCAGCCACTCCGGCGGCCCTGGTAGTAGCGCGTTCGCAGAAACTGCAGAAGGTGCTGGCGCAGGCCGGCCTGGGTTCGCGGCGGGCGATGGAAGAGATCATCAAGGCCGGAAAAGTGAAAGTGAACGGCACGCCGGCAACTTTGGGCGCGCGGGTGACCACCGACGATCTGATCCAGGTAGGGCGCCGCCAGATCAAGTTCAAAGTCACCACGCGCCTGCCGCGCGTCATCCTCTACCACAAACCGGAAGGCGAAATCGTCACGCGCGATGATCCGGAAGGCCGGCCCAGCGTGTTCGAAAAACTGCCGGTCATCCGTAGCGCCAAGTGGCTGGCGGTCGGCCGGCTCGACTTCAACACCGGCGGCCTGCTGATCTTCACGACTTCCGGTGAACTGGCGAACCGACTGATGCATCCGCGCTTCGAGGTCGAGCGCGAGTACGCGGTCAGGCTGTTCGGCGCACTGACGCCTGCCCAGATTGCAGAATTCAAGAAGGGCGTGCGGCTTTCCGACGGCGATGCCAGGTTCGATAGTCTCGAAGAACAGGGCGGCGAAGGCAGGAACCGCTGGTACCGAGTGGTTCTCAAAGAGGGGCGCAACAGGGTGGTGCGACGGATGTTCGAAGCCCTCGGCCTGCAGGTCAGCCGACTGATGCGCGTGCGCTTCGGCATCGTCAGTCTGCCGCCGCGCTTGAAGCGCGGCGTCTGGGTCGAGCTGAAGGAATCCGAAATCAGCCAGTTGCTCGAATGGGCAGGCAGCACCCCCGACGTTGCACAGGACGATTTCAGCGCGCCAGTTGCGCGCCCGTCAGCAGGAACACAAATCCGTCCCCCCCGGAAGTCTCCAGCCAGGTGAACGGCACCCGCGGAAACGCCCGCTCCAGGGCCTCCCGGTTGTGCCCGATTTCCACCACCAGCAGGCCGTCCTGATCCAAGCGTGCGCCGGCCCCGGACACGATGCGGCGCACGGTATCCAGTCCATCCCGTCCTCCCGCCAGGGCCATTTTCGGTTCGGCACGATATTCCGGCGGCAGTGCTGCCATCGAGCCGGTGTTCACGTACGGCGGATTGGAAACGATGAGCTCGTATGGCCCGGTGAGGCCGGCGAACAGATCGTCCCTGGCGAGTCGGATGCGGTCTTCGAGGCCATAATCGGCGACATTCCTTTTCGCGACTTCAAGCGCATCGGGGGACAGTTCTGTTGCGTCCACCCGGGCATTCGGAAAAGCCTGCGCCAGCAGGATCGCGAGGCAGCCTGAGCCGGTGCACAGGTCCAGCGCAGCACCGACCGTGGCCGGGTCCTTCACCCACGGACTCAAGTCGTTCCGCAACAACTCCGCGATATACGAGCGTGGCACGATCACGCGCTCGTCCACGTAAAAACGGAAATCGCCCAGCCAGGCTTCGTTGGTGAGATAGGCCGCCGGCACGCGTTGTTCGACCCGCAGGCGCAGCACCCGGCTGACCGCCTCGATTTCTTCTGCGCTGAGCGCCGTGTCTAAGACTGGATCGAGGCGATCGAGCGGAAGTTTCAGCGTGTGCAGGATGAGGTACGCCGCCTCGTCGTAGGCATTGGTGGTGCCGTGGCCGAATGAGAGTCCGGCTTCGCTGAAGCGGCTTACCGCGAAACGCAGCCAATCCCGGACAGTACTTGGCTGTTTCCGCTCGGGCGCCTCAGCGATCATGCAGCAGATCGGTCAGCGCCTGCTGGTATATCTTCGACAGCGCGTCCAGATCGGCAATGGCGATGTGCTCGTTCAATTGGTGGATCGTCGCGTTCACCGGGCCCACTTCCACGATCTCGGGGCAGATTTCGGCGATGAAACGTCCGTCCGATGTGCCACCGGCCGTGGACAGTTGCGGCCGCTGGCCGGTGACGCGCTCTACGGCACGCGAGATCGTTTGCACCAGCCTGCCGCGGGCAGTCAGGAAGGGATTGCCGGACAGCGACCAGTCCAGTGCGTAGTCCAGACCGTGACGGTCGAGGACGGCGTGGGTGCGGCTTTTCAGCGACTCGACGCTGCTGGCGGTGGAGAAACGGAAGTTGAACGACACCTTCAGTTCTCCCGGAATCACGTTGGTGGCGCCGGTGCCGGCGCCGATGTTCGACACCTGCCATGTAGTCGGGGGAAAGTGTTCGTTGCCCGCGTCCCATTCGGCGGCGGCAAGCTCCGCCAGTGCCGGTGCGAACTGGTGGATCGGATTGCGCGACTGCAGGGGATAGGCGACGTGGCCCTGGATGCCGCGTACCAGCAATTCTGCGGACAGCGATCCGCGTCGGCCGTTCTTGATGGTGTCGCCGAGCGTCGTGGTGGACGAAGGTTCGCCGACGATGCAGTAGTCGATTTTCTCGCCGCGCGCGCGCAGCGTCTCGACCACCTTTGCCGTGCCATTGACTGCCACGCCTTCCTCGTCCGAGGTGACCAGCAGCGCAATCGATCCGGGATGGTCGGGATGTTCCGAGAGAAACCCTTCGATCGCGGTGACGAACGCCGCCAGCGAAGACTTCATGTCGGCCGCGCCGCGGCCGTAGAGCATGCCGTCGCGTACCGTCGGCGTGAACGGACCGGATTGCCACTGTTCGAGCGGCCCGGTCGGGACCACGTCGGTATGTCCCGCGAAGCAGACTAGCGGCGCGCGGCTGCCGCGCCGCGCCCACAGATTGTCGACTTTGCCGTGGCGCATCGGCTCTGACTTGAAGCCGAGCCGTGCCAGCCGCTGGCGCAGGATTTCCTGGCAGCCGGCATCGTTCGGCGTAACCGAAGCGCGCGAGATCAGTTCGCGCGCAAGCTCGAAAGTGGCGGAGGACATTGCAGCCGAGTCCGGCATCACCGGCGCCGGAGAACGGGTCGGCGGTTCACTTCTTGTCGGTGTCCACGTTCAGCTTGATTTCGCTGAACGAGTAGCCCCCGCCCGGCTTGACCATCACCCGCCCGGTCGGGCTCTCGCCGATTTTGCCGGCCGCCTTTTGTTCATAGTTGTTGATCAGCCAGGACAGGTTGGTGGCCGAATCCGAGTTCTTGAGCCCCTCGTCCTTGGAAATCGTCCCCGCCATGAACAGTTCGAACAAGGCGTGCTCGAAGGTTTTCGATCCGGGCGTAAGGCTTTGCTCCATCGCCTCCTTGATCTGGTCGATTTCGCCTTTCTTTATCAGTTCGGCGACATGCTTGGTGTTGAGCATCACTTCTACCGCGGCGACCAGCGTCCCGTCGTTGGCCTTGACCAGGCGTTGGGAAATGATGGCGCGCAGGCTGACGGAAAGGTCGGACAGCAGCGAGGTGCGCGCTTCATATGGGAAGAAATTGATGATGCGGTTGAGCGCGTGGTAGCTGTTGTTGGCGTGCAGCGTGGACAGGCACAGGTGGCCGGTCTGGGCGTAGAGCAGCGCGTGCTGCAGCGTCTGGCGGTCGCGGATCTCGCCGATCATCATCATGTCCGGCGCTTCGCGCATGGCGTTCACCAGCGCGTTCTCGTAAGAGCGGGTGTCGGTGCCGACTTCGCGCTGGTTGATCACGCACTTGTCGTTGCGGAACACGAACTCCATCGGGTCCTCGATGGTGAGGATGTGACCGGGCTTGAGTGCGTTGCGGTGCTCGATCATGGCGGCGAGCGTGGTGGACTTGCCCGACCCTGTGGATCCGACCACGAGGATGAAACCGCGTTTCTCCAGCACCAGCTCCTTGAGGATCGGCGGCAGCTTGAGCTTTTCGATTCCCGGCGTGCCGCTCTTGAGATAGCGGATCACCATCGCCACGTTGCCGCGCTGGCGGAAGACGTTGACGCGGAAGCGGCCGACGTCCTGTACCACGTAGGAGTAGTTCATCTCCATGGTCTCCTCGTATTCGCGTATCTGCCGGTCGCTCATCACCTCGTAGGCGATTTTGCGGGCAGTCTCCGGATCGATCACCTGCGCATTCACCGGCATGATGCCGCCGAGAATCTTGATCGACACCGGGGCGCCGGCCGAGATGAAAAGGTCCGACGCCTGCTTTTCCGCCATCAACTTGAACAGTGGGCTCAGAAACATGTTGGCCTCGATGACTCCTGGTAGTGGTTGCGCCGATCCGCGCCGCGCAACCTGGAAGGCTCCTGCTAGTCGCCGCGGAGGAGCTCGTTGATGCTGGTCTTGGCGCGGGTCTTGGCGTCCACCTGCTTGACGATGACCGCGCAGTAAAGACTGTATTTGCCGTCGGGCGAGGGCAGGTTGCCCGACACGACCACGGACCCGGGTGGAATCCTGCCGTAAAGGGTTTCGCCAGTCTGGCGATTGTAGATCTTTGTGCTGCTGCCGATGTAGACGCCCATCGAGATCACCGAGCCTTCGCCGACCGCCACGCCTTCGACGATCTCGGAGCGGGCACCGATGAAGCAGTTGTCCTCGATGATGGTGGGATTCGCCTGCACCGGTTCCAGCACACCGCCGATCCCCACGCCCCCGGACAGGTGCACGTTCTTGCCGATCTGCGCGCACGAACCCACAGTGGCCCAGGTGTCCACCATGGTGCCTTCATCGACATAGGCGCCGATATTCACGAAAGAGGGCATCAGCACCACGTTCCTGGCGATGAACGAGCCGCGCCGCGCTGACGCTGGCGGCACCACGCGAAACCCGCCGGCGCGGAAATCGGCAGCGTCATAGTCGGCGAACTTGGCTGGCACCTTGTCGAAATAATTGGTGTAGCCATCGCTGACCAACGCGTTGTCCTGCAGCCGGAACGATAGAAGGACAGCTTTCTTGACCCATTGGTGGGTGACCCACTCGGCGCCGATTTTTTCCGCCACGCGGAGCTTCCCGGCGTCGAGACCATCGATGACTTCGGCAACGGCCTCCTTGAGCGCGGGTGCGGTGCTGTTCGGCGAGATGTTGGCACGGTTATCGAAGGCCTTCTCGATGACCGACTGCAAATCCGTCATTCTTTTTTGTTCCTTGTGAGAGTTGAGAAAAGAATTCCACCAGCCGTTGCGCCGCCTCGACGCACTCCTCCACCGAGGCCACCAGCGCAATGCGCGCAAAGTTCGCCCCCGGGTTGACGCCACGGGCTTCGCGGGCCAGGAAACTACCGGGTACGACGGTCACATTATATTGCTCGAACAAGCGTTTAGCGAATTCAGTGTCAGCGACCGGCGTGCGCAACCAGAGGTAGAACGCTGCCTGTGGCATGGCGGCGTCGGTAGCCTCGGCAAGCAGGGCCACCACCTTCTGGAACTTCTCCCGGTACAGGCGCCGGTTGTCGCGCACGTGCTCGTCGTCCTGCCACGCCGCGGTACTGGCGGCCTGCACTGCCGGGTTCATCGCGCAGCCGTGGTAAGTCCGGTAGAGCAGGAACTTCGCCAGGATGTCCGCATCACCGGCGACGTAACCGGAGCGCATCCCCGGCACGTTGGAGCGTTTCGACAGGCTGCCGAATGCGACCAGTCGCGCAAAGTCGCTCCGGCCGAGACGATGCGCGGCTTCCAGGCCGCCGAGCGGCGCCTGGCCCTCGTCGAAATAGATCTCCGAGTAACACTCGTCGGACGCGATCACGAAGCCGTGGCGATCCGAAAGATCGAACAGGGTCCGCCACTCTTCGAGGGACATGACGCTGCCGGTGGGGTTGCCCGGCGAGCAGACGTAGACGAGCTGGGCGCGGCTCCACACCGAGTCGGGCAGCTGGCCGAATTCGAGGGCGAAGCGGTTGTGCGGGAGGATATTGAGGAATTGTGGTTCCGCCCCGGCCAGCAGCGCGGCGCCTTCGTAGATCTGGTAGAAGGGATTGGGGGCTACCACGACCGGCCGTTCGCGCGAAGCATCCACCACGGCCTGAGCGAATGCGAACAGCGCTTCCCGGCTGCCGTTGACCGGCACGACCTGGGTGGCCGGATCGATGCGCGGCAGCCGGTAACGCCGCTCGAGCCACGCAGCAATCGCGGCGCGCAGCGTGTCACTCCCGGAGGTTGTGGGGTAGCTCGACAATCCGGTCAGGTTTGCACTCAGGGCCTCGCGAATGAACTGCGGCGTGGCATGCTTCGGCTCGCCGATCGAAAGATTGATCGGACGCAACGAGGCGTTGGCTCTCACTCCCGATAGCAGCGCGGCGAGCTTCTGGAAAGGGTAGGGTTGCAGCCTGGTCAGGTTTGGATTCATCGGCGCGGAACGATCAGCGTACGCTTGACTGCGGCGCGATCGTGTCGAGTTCGATGCGCGGGGCAGGCAACCAGCCCTTCTTGCGGTGTTCGGCGACGACGGTGGTGAATATGCCCCCGCGCACATAAAAACGCGCAGTCAGCCGCATGAAACGAGGCTTCGTCGCCGTGGCAAGATCGTCGAGAATGCGGTTGGTGACGGCTTCGTGGTAAGCGCCCTGGTCGCGGAAGGACCAGATATAGGTTTTGAGGCTCTTGAGTTCCACGCACTTGCGATCCGGAACGTAATCGAGGCAAAGGGTGGCGAAATCCGGTTGTCCGGTCATCGGACAGAGGCAGGTGAATTCCGGAATCTCCATATGAATCAGGTAATCCCGCGACGGATTCGGATTTGGAAAGGTAGTCAGGGTCGGCGCCGGCTTGCTTGGCATTCTCTTGGGGGCGAATCAGTTGTTAAAATACGCCCTGAAAAAACACGCGCCTGGTCCTTGTTAGGGGCCCCAGGCGCTTGTTTTATGGGCATCCGTTCAAATTATAAGCCTTTATAAA
>CAYNFN010000116.1:0-2472 GCA_964396485.1 uncultured Alcaligenaceae bacterium | reverse complement strand
ACATCCCCAGAGGGGGCCCCTGTTCCGCGCTCCGGCGTCCCTAGCAGTCATCCGCACCTGGCGCAACGCGCGTCGTCGGACTTATGCAGAGCTTCCCTAGTGCTCGATCGGTGTGTCGCCGCAATGTCCCTCGCCTCGGGCCTCGCCTTTCACATATAATTGCCCACTTTTGTGACACCCCCCTTGGCCTCCATGACGAGCGCATCGTTCCGCCGGAGGCCAGCTCGACAGCGAGGTTGTTCCACCCATGCAGATTGGCATACCGGCGGAAATCCGCGCGGGCGAAACGCGGGTTGCCGCGACCCCGGAAACCGTCAAGAAACTTTCCGGCTCCGGCCATCATAAGTTGTTGGTCCAGAGCGGCGCGGGGGCCGGCTGTTCGATTCCGGACTCCGAGTTCGCGGCCGCCGGCGCCGCCATCGTGCACAGTGCGGTCGAGGCCTACGGTTCCGAAATCGTCCTGAAAGTTCGCGGTCCGGAACCGGGCGAACTCGCCATGCTCAAGTCCGGCGGCATCCTGATCGGGCTGCTCGCGCCCTACCAGAAGGACGGCATCGAAGCCATCGCCAGGACCAACGTAACCGCGTTTGCAATGGAATCGCTGCCGCGGATTTCGCGGGCACAAAGCATGGATGTTCTGTCTTCGCAGGCCAACGTCGGCGGCTACAAGGCGGTCATGCTGGCCGCGAACGCCTACCAGCGTCTGATGCCGATGATGATGACCGCCGCCGGCACCATCAAAGCGGCGCGGATGGTGATCATGGGCGTGGGTGTGGCGGGCCTGCAGGCGATTGCAACGGCCAAGCGCCTGGGCGCAGTGGTGGAAGCCACCGACGTGCGGCCCGAGACCAAGGAGCAGGTCGAGTCGTTGGGCGCCAAATTCGTCGACGTGCCGCTCACCGAGGCCGAGAAGGAACTGGCCAAGGGGCAGGGCGGATATGCGCGCGAGATGGGCGATGACTACAAGAAGCGCCAGGCGGCCCTGATCGCAGAACGCATCAAGCAGGCGGACATCGTCATCACCACAGCACTGATTCCCGGCCGTCCGGCGCCGGTGCTGGTCACCGGGGATATGGTCAAGTCCATGAAGCCGGGTTCGGTTATCGTGGACATGGCGGTGGAGCAGGGCGGCAACTGCCCGCTCTCGGAACTGGACAAGACCGTGGTCAAACACGGCGTGCAAATCATCGGCATCGCCAATCTGCCGGCGCTGGTGCCTGCGGATGCCAGCGCGCTGTACGCGCGCAACCTGCTCAACTTCCTCAACCTGTTGCTGGACCCCGGGACCGGGCAGCTGATACTGAACCGCGAGGACGAGATCATCGCCGGTTCGCTGGTATGCATTGGTGGGGAACTGGTCAAAAAACAGTGAAAGGTGACAAGTGACGAGTGACGCGGAAAACCTGCGGTTCATGTCTCGTCACCTGTCACTCGTCACACCTCACGTTTATGGAGGCATAAATGGAAGCTGTTGATCCGATAGTTAACCATCTGACCGTGTTCGTGCTGGCCATTGTCGTCGGCTATCACGTGGTGTGGACCGTGACGCCGGCGCTGCACACGCCGCTCATGTCGGTGACCAATGCCATCTCCGGCATCATCATCGTCGGCGCCATGCTGGCCGCCGGCCCGCAACCGATCGACTGGGGCACCGCGCTTGGCTTCGTCGCCGTGGTGCTCGCCAGCGTCAACGTTTTCGGCGGATTCCTGGTGACCCAGCGCATGCTGGAAATGTTCAAGAAGAAAGACAGGCGAACTTAAACGAGCTTGCGGCGAAGACTAATGCGTCATGGGCGCGTTACGTTACAGCCACGAGAAACCACCGCAAACGAACCCGACTCGGAGACCTGAATGTCTGCAAATCAAGTGGCGCTGGCATACCTGGTCGCGTCGCTATTTTTCGTCCTGTCCCTCAAGGGGCTGTCTTCACCGCTGACAGCGCGCAGGGGTAATCTGTTCGGCATCATCGGCATGGCGATCGCCGTGCTTATCACGCTGTCGGTCACGCAGAACTGGATGCTGATCGTGCTCGGCGTTGCGGTGGGCGGCACGGTCGGCGCGGTCGTCGCGCGGCGCATCCAAATGACGGCGATGCCGGAGCTGGTGGCGGCGATGCACTCGCTGGTGGGTCTGGCTGCGGTGTTGATCGCCTTCGCCGCAGTCCACAAACCCGGCGCCTACGGAATCCTGACCGCGGACGGCATCATTCCGCGCGGAAACCGGCTGGAGCTTTTCATCGGCACCTTCGTCGGCGCCATTACCTTCAGCGGCTCGGTGATCGCCTTCGGCAAGCTCTCCGGCAGGATACGCAGCGCCCCGGTGGTGTTCGGCGGACAGCACTGGCTCAATCTGGCACTGGCGGTCGTCATGATCGCTTTCGGCATTGCCTTCACGTTCAATCAAAGCTGGACGCCATTCGCGATCATGACCGCGATCGCGTTCGTGCTCGGCGTCCTGATCATCATCCCGATC
>CAYNFN010000115.1:0-4144 GCA_964396485.1 uncultured Alcaligenaceae bacterium | reverse complement strand
AAAGAGTCGAAATGTCATTGGGTTGTGCCAGGTGCGGCGCCTGCGTTGTTACGGGCCGGTGGAACGTGGAGCAGGGATCGCCGCAGAGAGGAAGAGGGGCCCCGAACGTTTTCTGTTCGGGGATCTGACCTCGGAGGCGATCGAGGGCGGCGGGCGATCCCTTTTGCGTCTGATCTCAGGTCGCATCCCCAAGCGAAGTTGGGGCCCCTGCTCCGCTTCGACAGCCGCCCCGCTTGCGGGGATGCGACCGTGTAACCGGCCAATAGCGTGTCACCACCGGCCTAACGCGTGTCTCCGCGGTCAGATCCCCAGAGGGGCCCCTCTTCCGCGCTCCGACACGCCTTGCTGGGGCTTCAGCCGCATCTGCGGAGCGCGAGCGCGCAGGCGGAGCAGGTTCCGCCGGCCCTGGCCGGGGGATGCGACCCGGAGTCGCTCGCATTGCACGCCGCTCATGTGCGCTCGATGGGACGCTTACGCGGTCACATCCCCAGAGGGGCCCCTGTTCCACGTTCCGGCGTCCCTAGCAGTCATCCGCACCTGGCGCAACGCGCGTCGCGGGGCCTATGCAGAGCTTCCCTAGCCGCGCTTTTTTAAGCCGGACTCGCAACCGCGTCGGTCGGTGCCGTGTGCTCGAAGGCCTTGATGGCGGTGCGCAGGAAGCCCGGCAGCGCCGCCGATTTGCGGGTATCCGGGTCGGCGTTCACGTAGACCATCCTGCCGCCGACCAGAAGTTGATCCGCGCGATAGATCTCGAGCTGGAATTCGAAGCTCGAGCGCCCCAGCCGCGCGACCCGCACGCAGACGTCAATCTCGTCGTCGTAGCCGGCCGATGCGTGGTACTCCACCTCGGCCTTTTTTACGTAGAGATCGGTGCCGTGCCGCGCCAGGCCCTCGGGATAGGGGTAGCCCAGCGCCCGGTAATACTCGGTGATCGCCACGTCGAAATGCGTCAGGAAGTGGCCGTTGAACACGATGCCCTGCTTGTCCACCTCGGCCCAGCGTACCCGCATGCGGTGCGCGAATCTGAAGTCCGTCCTTGCCATCGTCGGTGCTGCGGCCGGATGTCAGTCGAAGCGATAAGCATCCATCGCCAGGATGCCGAACGTGTGACTGCGGTGAATGCGCTTGCCGGCCACACCGGGCGAGCCCGCCCCGGCCGGAACGAAAAGCGGCAGGAAATGTTCCTCGGTCGGATGATTGCGCACGGCTTCCGGCGCCAGACTGCGATAGCGCACCAGGTCGTCGGATTTCCCGCTCTCGATGGTCTGCGCCAGCCACTCCTGGAATCCCGTCACCCACTGCGGCGCAGTGGCCCCTTCGGGGTGGCGGCCGAATTCGCGCAGATTGTGCGTGGCGCCACCGGATCCGAGGATCAACACGCCTTCGTCGCGCAGGCCGCGCAGCGCTTCTCCAAGCTTGAAGTGATGCGCCGGGCCCAGCGCGGTCTGCACCGTGAGCTGCGTCACCGGAACGTCGGAATCCGCATACATCAGCATTAGCGGCACCCAGGCGCCGTGGTCCAGACCGCGGGTGGGATGCACGCGTGTGCCGATCCCCTTTTCGCCGAGCAATGTCTTCGCCCGCACCGCAAGCTCGGGCGCGCCGGGGGCGGGATACTTGATTTGATAGAGCTCATCGGGAAAACCGTAGAAATCGTAAATCGTCTCCGGTCGCGCGGCCGCGCTCACCGCCGCGTCGCCGCTTTCCCAGTGCGCGGACACCGTCAGAATCGCCTTGGGCTTGCCGAGCGTCTTGCCCAGTCGGGAGAGGAACTCGCGGGCCGGGCCCGGCTGGATCGCCAGCAGTGGCGCGCCGTGGGAAACGAAAATCGCGGGGAAGCGCTCAGCCATACCGCCGCCCGACCCATTCCGCCACCAGCACCGGTTTTTCCTGACCTTCGCATTCCATCGCCACGTCCCAGATCATCTGCACGCCGCCTTCTATGCGCTGGAACTCCTTTAGCTTGAACCGGGCGCGCAACCGCGATCCCGCTTTTACCGGCGCCGTGAAGCGCAACCGGTTGCAGCCGTAGTTCACTCCCATTTTCGAGTTGCCGAATTCCAGCGAATTGTTGAGGAAGTGGCTCAGCAACGACAGGGTCAGAAAACCGTGCGCAATGGTCGTGCCGAACGGCGACTCGCGGCGCGCGCGTTCGACGTCGACGTGGATCCACTGATGGTCGCCGGTGGCGTCGGCAAATTTGGCGATGCGTTCCTGCGTGACTTCGAGCCAGTCGCTCACCACGACCTCCTGTCCGACCTTTGCCGCCAACTCTTCGAGATTCCCGAATGCTACTCGTGCCATCTTGGTCTTCTCCTGTTCCCGAGAGGGGCAGATTACCGGATTCGTTACGGATACGCATTGCGCCGCAACGCCATGCCCCGGAGAATGGCCGCATAAGCAGACGGGAGGATAAAAATGGATATCGGCATCGTGGGTCTCGGGCGCATGGGCGCCAGCATGGCGCGGCGGCTGGCGCGTAAAGGCGTGCGGATAGCGGCGCACGATGTCAGCCCCGTGGCACGCAGCGCGGTCAAAGCCGAACGCGGCATCACGGCGCACTCCGAACTGAAGAACGTGATCGCAGACCTGCCGGCGCCGCGGGTGGTGTGGGTGATGCTGCCCGCCGGAGAAGTCACCGAGCGGGCGCTGGAACAACTTGCCCCGCTGCTCGCCAAAGGCGATGTGCTCGTGGACGGCGGCAATGCGCTCTACAAGGATTCGCAGCGGCGGGCCGGGTGGCTGGCCGAACGCGGCATCGACTTCGTCGATGCCGGCGTTTCCGGCGGCGTCTGGGGACTCGACAACGGCTACGCGCTGATGCTGGGTGGCACCAAGGAGGCATTCGCGCGGGTCGAGCCGTTCGCGCGCCTGCTGGCGCCGGCGCCCGATCGCGGATGGACGCACTGCGGACCGGCGGGCTCTGGTCACTACGTAAAGATGATCCACAACGGCATCGAGTACGCAATGATGCAGGCCTACGCCGAAGGCCTGTCGGTGCTCAAGGCCAAGTCCGAGTTCAGCCTGGATCTCGCCGCGATCACCGAGATGTGGCGTCACGGCAGCGTGGTGCGCTCCTGGTTGCTCGACCTGATTGCCGACTTCCTCAGGAACGAGCGTTCTCTTGAAACGATCAAACCGCTGGTCGCCGATTCCGGCGAAGGCCGCTGGACCGCGATCGAAGCGGTGGAACTGGGCGTACCCGCCCCGGTGATGAGCCTGGCGCTGATGGCGCGCTTTGCCAGCCAGGGGCACGACGATTACGCCTCGAAGCTGCTGGCGATGATGCGCGCAAGTTTCGGCGGCCACGCCGTGCATTCGGCGGACGACAAATGATCGTGGTGTTGATGGGCGTCTCGGGCGCCGGCAAGACCACGGTCGGAAAACTTCTTTCCGAACGGCTCGGCTGGCCGCTGCTCGACGCCGACGATTATCACCCGCCGGCGAATATCGAGAAAATGCGCTCCGGCATACCGCTCACCGACGACGATCGCTGGCCGTGGCTGGACCGGCTCAATGGCCTGCTCAAAGACAACGAGTCGCATGGCGAGGGCGCGTTGCTGGCCTGTTCGGCGCTCAAGAGTAAATATCGCGACCGTCTCGCGGCCGGGTGCGGCGACCTGCGCTGGGTGTACCTGAAAGGCAGCTTTGAACTGATCAACTCGAGGCTGAAAGCCCGCAAGGGACATTACATGAAGGCGGGGCTCCTCGAGTCGCAGTTTGCCACGCTCGAAGAGCCCGGCGACGCGATAACTGCCGACATCAGTGCTGCTCCCGAAACGATCGCGGACGCACTCGAAAGAACGTTCTCACCGCAGAGGCGCACTAAACCTTCACCGCAAAGGCGCAAAGACGCAAAGGAAACGCAAAGGAAACCGAAATCAGATTACTTGTAAAAGCGCATGGGGCAAACGGAGAGAATGTCACATTGGCTTCTTATCAGCTTTTTACCCAATTTGCTTTTCTCTGCGTTTCCTCTGCGCCTTTGCGCCTCTGCGGTGAAGATGAGAAGTGGATAGTCGCGCCACCGCGATATATCGACCGGGTGGGGCAAATCGGAATCCCCCGCTTTTTGACACGGTTCGTTTGGTTTTCTCTGCGTTTCCTTTGCGCCTTTGCGCCTCTGCGGTGAAGATAAGAAGTG
>CAYNFN010000114.1:0-6733 GCA_964396485.1 uncultured Alcaligenaceae bacterium | reverse complement strand
TGTCCGGCGCCATACCGCAGGCCAGGATCGCTCAGCCACCGGTGGCCCTGGCGCAGCCGCCGGGAGCAGCCGGCGCGACTGTGCAACCGCTGACCATCGAGACCGCGCCCAGTGGCGAGACGCTGCCGGCACCGCCTGCCGGTGCATCGCTGCTGTTGTCCGCGCCGCTGCAGGCGCAGGCGGGGCGCGAATTCGCGGTGGCGGTGTCGGCCCCACCGGGTATTGCGAGGAGCGTGCAGCTTGAACTGAATTACGACAGCGCACGGCTCCAGGCAGTCGGCGTGCCGGAAACGGCGGCAGCCGGACGCATCCCGCTGCAGGTCTCGGGCACCGCAGTGGTCCGATTCCGCGTGATCGAAGGCCAAAGCGGCATGGCACGGATTTCGGTCGCCAACATATCCGCCGTTGGTCCCGGCGGCGACAGCGTTGCCATCTCCGCGCCGGCACCGGTGGAGATCAGCATAACGCCGTGAGAAAAAGCAGGTGGCTCGTGGCTGGTTGTTCGTGGCTGGTATCTGGCGAGTGCGCAAACCAAGGAACTGGTCACCTGTCACCCGTCACCCGTCACCGCGCGCACCGCGCATCGCGCGGCTTCACCTTGATCGAGCTCATGATCACGGTGGCGATCGTGGCGATCCTTGCCTCGGCGGCGCTGCCGCTCACCCAGATCACAGTCCAGCGCGCCAAGGAACAGGAACTGCGCGCGTCGCTGCGACAGATACGGGAAGCGATCGACGCCTACAAGCAGGCGGCCGACGAGGGGCGCGTTTCGAGGAAGGCGGACGAGTCGGGGTATCCGCCCGTGCTGGTCGCGCTCGCCGCCGGCGTCGAGGATATCAAGTCACCGCAGAAGAAAATGATCTACTTCCTGCGCCGCGTGCCGCGCGATCCGATTGCGCCCGCCGAGCTTTCCGCCGCCGAGACCTGGGGCAAGCGCAGCTATGCGAGCCCGCCGGAGGACCCTGAGGAGGGCGAGGACGTGTTCGATGTGTACTCGAAGGCAGACGGGGTCGGGCTGAACGGGGTTCCGTATAAGGAATGGTGACCACCTCACCCCAGCCCTCTCCCCCGCAAACGGCAGAGAGGGAGCAGGCACGAGGAATCGCGACGAAGCGCGCCTATTCGCCGGTCACCAGTCACCGAGTGAAGCGCGCCTCGCGAGCGTTCACGCTGATCGAGCTGCTGGTGGTGATGGCCGTCATCGCCCTTTTGCTCGCCATCGCGGTTCCGCGTTACTTCCACAGCACCGACCGGGCGAAGGAGGCCGTGCTCAAGCAGAACCTGGCGCAAATGCGCGATGCGATAGACAAGTACCATGCCGACAAGAGCCGTTACCCCGACGAGCTTGAAGATCTGGTGACCGGGAAATACCTGCGGCGCATTCCTCCCGACCCCATTACCGAAAGTACAGACACCTGGATAAGCGTGCCGCCGCAGCCCGGCGAACAGGGCAAGATTTTCGACGTGAAGAGCGGAGCGCCTGACGCAGCGCTCGACGGCACTAACTTCGGTGACTGGTGAGAGTCAATGCGGCGTGAATTCAGACCCCGGATACATCTACATCCTCCCTCTCCGCCGCTTGCGGGGGAGAGGGGCGGGGAGAGGTGGTGTCACGGATTCACTTACATCGGTTTGCTGATCTTGATCGCGCTGATGGGTATCGCACTGGCGGGAACGGGAGTCATCTGGCATACGGAAACGCGGCGCGAAAAGGAGCGGCAACTGCTCTTCGTCGGCGACCAGTTTCGCCGCGCAATCGCGCTGTACTACGAGCGCAGCCCTGGCGCGAAGAAGTTTCCGAAGACACTGGAAGATCTCCTGCTCGACCGGCGCTACCCGAATACGCAGCGTTACTTGCGGCGCCTCTATCCCGATCCGGTTGGCGGAAACGCAGAGTGGGGTTTGGTCAGAGGCCCGGAGGGCGGAATAGTGGGAGTGCACAGCTTGTCGGAAGCCGAGCCGCTGAAACGTGTCGGTTTCCCGCTGATATACAAAGAATTCGAAGTCGGGGCCCAATACAGCGAATGGCGGTTCATGTACGTACCCGCTGCCGCGCCCGCGAATCGGGCGGGGCCGCAATCGGCGGCGGTGCCGGGGAAGACCTAGGAGGTGGTGCGGTACTTCTTGTAGTAGCCCATCACCCGCGGGACATAAGTCATGGTCTCGCTGTAGGGCGGGATGCGGTTGCCGTGCCTCACGACCGCGTTCTCTCCGGCGTTGTAGGCGGCCACAGCAAGCTGGACATCGTTGTTGAACATGCGCACCAGATCGCGCAGGTAGCGCGCGCCGCCGTGAATGTTCTGTTCCGGGTCGAGGCGGTTCTTCACGCCGTAGCGCTTTGCGGTCTCGGGCATCAGCTGCATGAGTCCGGCTGCGCCCGCGCGCGAGCGCGCCAGCGGGTTGTAGCCGGACTCCGCGGAGATCACCGCGTGGATCAGTGCCGGCTCGAGCTTGGTGAGTCTTGCCGCGTCGTAGATATGCCGGGCGTAGCGCGAACGCGCCTCATCGTCGTAGTAACGCAGCTCGCTCGCCAGAGTTTGCGCGATCGGATCCGGCTTTTTCCGCTTTTCTTTCAGATACATCTTGTAGCGGCTGTCGGGCGGCACGTTGGTGAACTGGATTACACCTTCGGCATCCACGTAGCGGTAGATGTCGGCATGCGCAATTCCGGCACAAACCGCCAAAACCAGGAAGAGGAAGAACCGGGTTCTCATGATGCAGCAATATACAGCAACTTCCGGGCCAATTGTCCTGAGGAAACCATGGGTTAGCGCAGTCTCGGCGCCGCCCCGTGGGCTGCTGGCCGCCGCTCCTGCAAGAGGGCCTACTTGCTGACGTGTTTCGGCGGCACGAGCACGGTCGCGAGCGCGGCAATCACCAGCACCAGTGCCGCGTATTCCTGCCACTGCGGCCGCTCGCCCAGGATCAGCATGCCGCTGAACAGGCCGACGATCGGGATCATCAGCGTGGAGAGGGCGGCAATGGTGGCGGGCACGGTGGTGGCGATCTTGTACCAGGCCCAGTAGCAGAAAATGAAGACGAACAGCATGTTGTAGCCGAGCCCGAGCGCCGCCCCGACGCCGATCGGCCGCCACTCGCCCCAATCGAGAATGAGCGCCCCGACCATGATCGGCACGCCACCGATCAGCAACTGCCAGGCGGTGAAGGAGGTCGTTGGCAGGTCGGTCGGATAGCGCCGCATCAGCACCGTGCCGACCGCCCAGGAAAACGCCGCGCCGAGGACCAGTGCCGCGCCGACCGGCGCGGCCTCCATGGCGGCGAATTCGTCGCCGATCAGCAGCGCCATGCCCGCCATGCCCAATGAAACGCCGAGCACGCGGCGCGGTGTCAGCTTCTCGTGAAGCACGAACCTCGACAGCAGAACGGTCCACAGCGGCATGGTGTAGGCGAGGATCGCGCTGCGCCCCGACGGCAACAGCGTCAGACCGTAGCCGATCAGCACGTTCCACATCGTGACGTTGGCGATCGCCGTAACTGCCAGGCGCGGCCACTGCCCCGCCGGTACGCGGGTTTGCTGACGGCCCGCGCGCGCGATGATGAAAAGTCCGATGGCGCCCGAGGCGACACACAGGCCGCGAAAAGTCCAGACCGGCATGTCCGCCAAAGTTAGTTTCATCATCGGCCAGTTCAGTCCCCAGCCGAGCGTGAGCAGCACGGTCAGGACCCACATCGAGCGGGGAAGAGTGGTCATGGACAAGGACGAGGGACGAGGGATGAGGGATGAGGGGTGATCCCCTCCGTGGACAAGTGAGGGTGAAGGGTGATCCCCTCCGGGGACAAGTGAGGGTGAAGGGTGAAGGAAAAAAATTGCGGCAAGGAGTGAAGCTGCGGACGGCGTGCGGAGTTTACCATCTCACGCAAACCTTCCACGCCGTGCTCGGAGAGGAACCGGCAGGGTGCCCATCTTGGGGGCTCTTGCATCTCAAACTCCCTCTCCGCCCGCTTGCGGGGGGAGAGGGCTGGGGTGAGGTGGGTGTTTTTGTTACTATCGCCGCCATGAAATTCACCAATCCCGTGGTCCGCTTTCTGATTTTCTGGGGCGTGAATACGCTTTCTCTTTGGGTGGCGGACGATCTGTTCGACGGCATGTCGTTGCAGACGTCAGAGTCGCTGTTCATTGCCGGCCTGCTGCTCGGCATCGTCAATACCTTCCTGAAACCGCTGCTGGTGATCCTGACGCTGCCGCTGTCGGTGTTGACGCTGGGTCTGTTCGTGCTGGTGATCAACGCGCTCATGCTGTTGTTCGTGGCGTGGCTGGTGCCCGGGTTTTACGTCGCGGGGTTCTGGTCCGGGTTTTTCGTTGCGCTGTTCGTTTCGGTGTTCAGCTTCATCCTGAATTCGCTCATCGGGTACAACAAGGTCACGATCCGGCGGGTTGGATGAACCCTGACAGTACGCAGGCTGCGCCGCCGCCTCTCGCTGCGCGCGTCGCACTATCAGTATTCCTGCCTTTTGCTGCGGCCTATTTTCTCTCCTACGTCTATCGCAGCATCAACGCGGTGATCGCGCCGGATCTGACCGCCGACTTCACGCTTTCCGCCGCGCAACTCGGGCTGCTGACCAGCGTTTACTTTCTTGCTTTTGCGGCGTTCCAGATCCCGGTGGGAATTTTGCTGGACCGCTTCGGACCGCGCCGCACCAACGCGTCGCTGCTGCTGGCCGCCGCCTCGGGCGCGCTTGTTTTCGCATTGAGCCAGGGCATACCTGCGCTGCTCGCGGGACGCGCGCTGATCGGTCTGGGGGTGTCGGCCTGCCTGATGTCGAGCATCAAGGCGTTTACGCTGTGGTATCCGCTGCAGCGCTTGCCCGCGATGACGGGCTGGGCGCTGTTTTGCGGCGGGCTCGGGGCAATGGCGGCCACGGCACCGGTGGAAGCGGCGCTGCAACTGACCGACTGGCGCGGCGTTTTCGTGGCGATGGCGGTGCTGACTTTCGCCGCATCGGCCGCCATCTTTTTGCTGGTCCCGGAGCGTGCCTCTGCCGGTGGCAACGAAAGCCTGCGCGAACAGCTTCAGGGAGTGGCACGGGTGTTCCGCAGCACCGTATTCTGGCGCGTGGCTGCGGTTTCGCCATTATTCCAGGCAACCAATATGGCCCTGCAGGGGCTTTGGGCGGGCCCGTGGCTTGCCGATGTGGCAGGACTCGACCGGCCCGACGTGGCGGTCAGTCTGCTTGCACTGGCAGCGGCGACCACGGCAGGTTTCCTGTTCTGGGGCGTCGCTGCGTCGCGGCTCGCACGCCGCGGGGTGACACCGCTCGCGCTGTTCAAGTTCGGCACTGCCGTATTTCTCGGCGTTCAGTTGCTGCTTACCTTCGGCATAACCTCGGGTGCACTGGCGTTATGGGTGGCCTTCGGCCTGTTCGGCACCTCGGGCAGCCTGACGTTCTCGACCCTGTCGCAGGCTTTTCCGGTCTCGATGACGGGGCGCGCCAATACCGCGCTCAATCTGCTCGTCTTTCTCGCGGCATTTGCCTGCCAGTGGGCGTTCGGCGCGATTGTAAATTTGTGGCCCGCCGCGCCCGGCCGCTATCACCCCGACGGCTACAGCGCCGCGTTCGCAACGCTGTTGGTACTGCAGTTGCTGGCGTTTGCCTGGCTGCTGATCGGCGCGCGTGAACCCGCGTTCACGGAAGGCTCCCGGGTACGGTAAGCTAGGCAAGGTCAAAAAAGTAAGCCAGGTCACAAAAAAAATCATCAAAGGAGGAGCAATGAAGACAACCAATATTGTTGCCGCAACGGCAGCGCTGCTGGTGTTTTGTCCGGCTACTGCAACCGCGCAGACTTGGAGCCCGCCGGCGCCCGAGGTGCGCTGTCCGTCGAAATGGGGCGCGGGCGACGAGCGCGGGGCGGCAAATCTCATGAGCCCGGAACTGGTGCTGCGTGCCTCGCGGCTCATCAAGACGGGAGAAGTCGTCGAACTAGGCCGCGTCCTGGCGATGGACATGCCGTTCTTCGGCACGCGCCGTTTCGACATCCATACCAAACGCACCGGCGGTCCGATGGGGACCAACAAACGCTACACCAACGAGGAATTCGTCATCACCGAACTCGGCCAGGTCGGCACCCAGTTCGACATGTTCTCTCACCAGAGCATCGACAACAGCCACTACAACTGTTTCAAGACCGAGGAGATCACTTCCCGCAACGGTTTCACCAAGCTCGGCGTCGACAAGATCGGCGCGATCTATACGCGCGGCGTCCTGATTGACGTTGCAGCATCCAAAGGCGTGGACATGCTGCCGCTGAGCTACGAGATCACCGTCGATGATCTGCAGGCGGCGCTGAAAAAGCAGGGTGTGACGCTGCAGAAGGGCGACGCGGTGCTGATCCACACCGGCTGGGGCAAGTTGTGGGGCGTGGACAACGCCAAGTACAACAGCGGTTGCCCGGGCATCGGCGTGCCGGCGGCGGAGTGGCTGGCGAAACAGGATCCGATCCTGTTCGGCGCGGATACCTTCCCGGTCGAGGTCGTGCCGAATCCCGACAAGAGTATCAACCTGCCGATCCACCAGCTTGCGCTTACCGTCTATGGCATCTTTTTGCTCGAGAACATGAAGCTCGACGAACTGGCGGCGAAGAAGGCCTACGAGTTTGCGTTCGTGGTGCAGCCGCTCAAGATCAAGGGCGGAACCGGGTCGACGGTGGCGCCGATCGCAATAAGGTAAAAGCCGCCTCACCCCCCGCCCTCTCCACTGCGTGGAGAGGGAGCCG
>CAYNFN010000113.1:0-12269 GCA_964396485.1 uncultured Alcaligenaceae bacterium | reverse complement strand
CGGAAAGACGATGATCGCCGGCCCCATCTTCTGCTCGCGGATGAGCCGTGCCGCGCGCTCCGGGACGTTGTCGCCGAAGGGCTTCCAGTTGGTATGCGCGAGACCCGAGCCGGTAAAACCGACCAGGTCATAGAGCACCGGGAAGCGGCGCCTGCTCGGGCCATCGTCATAATGCGGCGGCAGCCACACCGCGAGCTTGCGCACATGCGGATCGCCGAGCGGGTTGTCCATGAGTATCTTCGACGTATGCTCCAGCACGACCAGCGTGCCGGCGGGGCCTTTGGGGTGTTTGCGGGCCATGGGTGGTATTGAGGGGTCTGATGAGGTCGTGCGATTGTGGCAGGTCCACGCCGGACGCGATTCAACGTTCGGACCAGTTCACCAGTTCGAAGCGCTTGCCGCTCTTGAGGCGGTAAATGCCAAAATCGGCCTTGTCGGTGGTCAGGACAGGCCGGACGCCCGTGCGGTTCGCCAGCCAGATCAGCGCTGCGTCAGCAAGATCGATATCCCGGCCAGCATATTTCCGGATGGTTGCGCTGACTTCGCCATAGGCATCAACGGGTAGTTCGAGTGTCCGCAGCCTCGGCGATTGAGCCAGGTCGAGAAGTTCGATCTTGGCTTTTGCATCCAGGAAAAAGGAGGTTTCTACTATCACCGGGGAGACGGTAATGAGCGGGCCGAATTCCCGTAGAAAGAAAGCCCTCGCCGCGATGTGCAGCGGGTCGGATTTGCGCCCAAGGGCAACGAGAAACCCGGTATCGACGAGTACGTTAGCCACGCTTCCGTTTGCCGCGGAAGCGCTCGCGCAACAGGCGCTTGGTAAGGCGCGCGACATCCCCTTGCCGGGTGTCGCAACCAATATACGGATGGCTCAGGCCGACCGTGCCCGATTCGGGCGTCCGCAGCAGATCCTGCAGGGCAAGTTTTACGGCCTCACTCTTGGTGAGACGGTTCTTGACGCAATACTCGGCGAGTTCCTGCTCGACGCGATCAGGCAAGCGGACGGTAAGGGTCATGCAGGTCTCCGATGTAATACCGAGAATGCGCCATCGTATTACATTGGGTCAAGGTTGCCAGGCGTTTGTTCAGATCAAGGTTAGCGTTTCCTGCCGAACGCCGTGAAGCAATCCGGAAAGACGAAAATCGGCGGCCCCATCTTCTGCTCGCGGATCAGCCGCGCCGCGCGCTCGGGGACGTTGTCGCCGAATGGTTTCCAGTTGGTGTGCGCGAGACCGGAGCCGGTGAAGCCGACCAGGTCGTAGAGCACCGGGAAGCGGCGCCTGCCCGGGCCATCGTCATATTGCGGCGGCAGCCACACCCCGAGCTTGCGTGGCATCAGAGTTTCCTTTCGTGTTATTTCTCCGCCCGGCCGACGATGCGGCGTTTGAGCCGCAAGTAAGCCCGCTTAATCGCGCGCGCAACTATTTCTATTATCGTGCGCCGGTAGTACGGGCGGTCTTCCGGCGAAAGCTCCTCCATGCGTCCTTGGTACTTCAGCTTGGCCCAGGCATTGAAGTCGAAGCGCCGGGCGAGTTCGTAGAGATAGTGATTGAACGGTGCCAATCCGGGCTTGCGCACGATGGCTGCGCCGAAGTCCACCAGGCAAGGCAGGCGACCGCCGATCACAAGGAGATTTTCCCTGCTCTTGAGATCCGCGTGCGCCACGCCCCGCCGATGCAGCTCACTGATATGCGCGAACAGTGTATCGAAGAAGGTGCGTCGATCGTCGATCCGCCCGCTCTGGAACGAGAGACCGTCTATGAATTCCAGCACCAGATAGCGACCGTCGAGCAATCCGTAACATCGCGGGCTGCCGCCGAAGCCCGTGAGCCGTTGATACGCGCCGTATTCTCGGCGCAGCATCCAGCGCCGTAGCCGGCCCGCGACGACGCCGCCCGCCGCCACTTTTACGATAAAACGACGGCCCTCTCTTTCGTAGAGATAAACGGGGCTCTGGTAACCGCTCGCGTGCGCCGGTTGCCCGGCACGGATTCGGGATTCGATCCACTCGATCAGCGCGCGCTCGGTCTCGATGTCGAGCGGGGCGGGCATGGGAGGAGCGTTACGAGAGCGGTCCGTACAGAATGTACAAGCCGAGGAACAGCAGAACCGCGATGACCGGCTCGCCGTTCCGGCGCAGACTTTGCCTAAACGACCATTCCGAGTTTTGGCCGGAACGATACGGCCTGAGCCGCGGGATCAGCGCGCGCGTTTCTTTGCTCCAAGCCGCCCAATCGTCTGGGAAGAGTCGGGCGAGCAGTTTATCCTCGTGGGCGATGGTCTGGGGATAGTAAAAAATCCCGAGTGCGATCCACACCAAGAAGCTCCACCATAGGCCCGAGGCCAAACAGAAGCCGAAAGTAATAAGATGATTGCCGACGTAGAGCGGATGGCGCACGTACGCGTACGGTCCGCTTGTGGCGAGCATCTTGTCCTTCTTCACGTGCCCCGATGCCCACATCCGCACTGCAATTCCCAGCGTCGCGACCGCCACGCCGAGAAAGTAGATGTCGGCATTCGTCGGTACGCCGACGATCGTGAGCAATATTAGGAACGAGATGCCGACAAGCTGGCGCGTACGATGGCGGTTGTATCTGAGATCGCGAACGAAACGCGTGAGGCCGATGCGCTCAGACAGTTTTTTTTCCTCTACCTGCATCAATGGAACTCGCTTCTCGCTATAAGGGCGCGCCATCTTAACATAGAGGTGGGCGCGCAGAGCCTCGCGGCTGCCGCCTATCGGTCTTCGAATTCCGGACTCGACTTCCTCCGTCCACTCGGCCCTCTGCCCTGTCAGTTATTTCCCCAAACCTCCTGAGCCGTCTCGACCACCAGACGCAGCTTCGCGGCCTGCGACTCGCGCGCGATCTCGTTGCCGTGCACCGTGCTCGAGAATCCGCACTGCGGCGACAGGCAGAGCTGCTCCATCGGTACGTAGCGCGCGGCTTCGTCTATCCGGCGCTTGAGATCGTCTTTGGATTCGAGGTCACCGACCTTCGTGGTCACCAGGCCGAGAACCACGATCTTGCCCTTCGGCACGAACCGGAGCGGAGAGAAATCCCCGGAACGTTCGTCGTCGTACTCGAGGAAATATCCGTCCACCCGGAGATCGTTGAACAGCACTTCGGCGACCGGCTCGTATCCGCCTTCGGCCACCCAGGCACTCTTGAAGTTGCCGCGGCACAGGTGGGTGCACACCGTCATTCCCGCCGGCCGGTCAGCAATTGCGGCGTTGATCAGCCTGGCGTAACGGCGCGGCAGTTCGTTCGGGTCGTCGCCGCGGCTGCGCGCGCCCTCGCGCATCTTCGGATCGCAGAGATAGGCAAGATTGGTGTCGTCGAGCTGGACGTAGGTGCAGCCCGCCGCCCCGAGCTGTTTGAGCTCCTCGCGATAACACCGGGCCACGTCGTCGTAGAAGGCCTCCATGTCCGGGTAGGCCTCCTTGCTGATGGCGGCGCGCCCGCCGCGGAAATGCAACATGGTGGGCGAGGGAATGGTCACTTTCGGCACGCGCCCGGTAACCGACTTGAGGAACTTGAAGTCCTCCAACTGGATCGGCCGTGCATGGCGAAGCTTGCCGGTCACGTGCATCACCGGCGGAGCGAAGTTCACCTCGCCGGCCTTGCCGTGGAAGCTCGCAGCGATACCCCCCCGCGTCTCGACGCCGTCGAGCTGCTCCAGAAAGTCGATATGAAAATAGGTGCGCCGGAACTCGCCGTCGGTGACGCCCTGGAGCCCGAGATCCTCCTGGAAGCGCACGATGTCGCGGATCGCGCGGTCCTCGACCGCACGCAGGTCCGACTTCGAGAGGGCCCCCTGTTTGAATCGGTCGCGAGCCTCCAGCACTTCCTTGGGGCGAAGAAAGCTGCCGACGTGGTCGGCGCGAAACGGTGGGGCGTTACGGGGAGTCATAGGCTTTTTCCGGATTGTTGTAGAGTGGCAAGTCGATCGGCAAAGTCGTGTTCCGGTCAACCGCGGACGCAGCGCGATAGTTTAGACGGTTGGAGCAAACCTGTTTTTTTGCATCATTGGCATTGGAGGAAAGCGATGTTCAAACACCTTTTGACGGTGACGGCGCTGGTTGCCGGCTGCGTGCTGAGCTCATCGGTCCCGGCCCAGGAGCCGATTCGGGTCGGCATGATCCTGGAGATGAGCGGGCCATTCGCGGACATCGGCCGGCAACTTTTGAACGGCGCGCGCGCCTACGTCAAGGCGCACGGTGACAGCGTTGCGGGCCGGAAAATCGAGCTGATCGTGAAGGACACGACCGGCGCATCCCCGGAGATCGCCAAGCGCATGGCACAGCAACTCATCGTCAACGACAAGGTCGATTTCCTCGCGGGCTTCGGGCTCACGCCGAACGCCCTGGCAGTCGCGCCGCTCGCGAGCGAAGCCAAGAAGCCGATGATCGTCATGAACGCCGCGACCTCGATCATCACCACGCGCTCGCCCTACATCGCCCGCGTATCGTTCACACTGCCGCAGGCCACCGCCCCGCTTGCCGCGTGGGCGGCGCGCAACGGGGTCAAGGAGGCCTACACGCTGGTGTCCGACTACGGCCCGGGGATCGATGCCGAGACCACTTTCAAGAAGGCGTTTACGGCTGCCGGCGGGAAAATCGTCGGCGACGTCAGGGTGCCGCTGCGCAATCCGGATTTCGCACCGTTTCTGCAGCGAATCAAGGACGCGCGGCCCGCGGCGGTGTTCATCTTTCTGCCCGCGGGGGAGCAGCCGGTGGCGTTCATGAAGGGCTTTGCCGAACGCGAGCTCGACAAGGCGGGGATCAGACTGATCGCCACCGGCGATCTCACCGAAGACGGCACCATCGAGGTGATGGGCGATACGCCGCTGGGGGTGGTGACGTCGCATCACTATTCCGTCGCCCACGACAGTCCGCAGAACCGCGTCTTTCTCAAGGCCTGGGCCGATATCGCCGGCGCAGGCACCCGGCCGAATTTCATGGCGGTCGGCGCATGGGACGGCATGGCCGCGATCTACGAGGTCGCAAGGCGGCTGAACGGCAATATCGACGGCGACAAGGCGATGGACGTGCTCAAGGGACTGAAGCTCGACAGCCCGCGCGGGCCGATCACGATCGACCCCGAGACGCGCGATGTGGTCCAGACGATGTACATACGCCGCGTCCAGAGGGTCAACGGAAAGCTCTACAACGTCGAGTTCGAACAGGTCGCGAACGTCAAGGATCCGGGGAAGGAATAGACGACAAGTTACAAGTGACGAGTGACGAGTGACGAGTAAAAGCTCCTTCGAAGTTCAGGACTGAGGACTGAGTGCTGAGGACTGAGTAAATGCTCCAGTGCCTTTACTCGAACCTCGGCCCTCGTACCTCGGCCCTTTTGGGTGGACGCGGGCGGGCCGAATCCGTAGAATGCGCGGCTTTCTTCAGTCTCCCGGGCGGGGCGCGGACGCCTCCAGGCCGGAAAGCTGTTCATGAGCGACATATCCAGAGAAGTTCTCGCCGAAAGAGTCGAGCAGCGGCGGACCTTCGCCATCATCTCGCACCCGGACGCGGGCAAGACCACGCTTACCGAAAAGCTGCTGCTTTTCGCCGGCGCGATCCACATTGCCGGTAGCGTCAAGGCGCGCAAAGCCACCCGCTACGCCACATCGGACTGGATGGAAATCGAGAAGCAACGCGGCATTTCGGTCGCCAGCTCGGTGATGCAGATGGAGTACCGGGGCAAGGTCGTGAACCTGCTCGACACACCCGGCCACCAGGACTTTTCCGAGGACACCTACCGGGTGCTGACCGCGGTGGACGCGGCACTGATGGTGATAGACGCCGGCAACGGCGTGGAAGCACAGACGCTGCGGCTGCTGGAAGTGTGCCGCTCGCGCGGCACGCCCATCCTCACCTTCATCAACAAGATGGACCGGGAAGTACGCGAGCCGCTTGATCTCGGCGACGAGATCGAGCGCGTGCTCGGCATGGACGCGGTGCCGTTTTCGTGGCCGATCGGCATGGGCAAGTCGTTTCACGGCGTTTACGATCTGGTGGAGGACCGCATCCGCGTGTTCCGCGCCGGCGACGACCGGCTGGGACAGGCTGACGAAGTCATCAGCGGCCTGGACGATCCTTCGCTGCGCGAACGCTTCGGAGCCGAGTTCGAGCGGGCGCGCCATGACATCGACTTGATTCGCGCGGCCACGCCCGCCTTCTCGCGCGACGAGTTTCTGGCGGGCAGCCAGACACCGGTGTTCTTCGGCTCGGCGATCAACAACTTCGGCGTTCGCGAAGTGCTGGATGCGCTGGTGGACATCGCGCCGCCGCCGCAACCGAGGGTGGCGGTGCAGGGCAAGGTCGATCCGCATGGCAAAAACTTTTCCGGTGTCGTTTTCAAGATCCAGGCCAACATGGATCCCGCGCATCGCGACCGCGTGGTGTTCGTGCGCGTTTGCTCCGGGCGCTTCGAACGCGGCATGCGCGTGAAGATTCAGCGCACCGGCAAGGAAATTCGTCCCAACAACGTAGTTTCCTTCCTCTCGCAGCGGCGCGAACTGCTGGACGAAGCTTACGCAGGCGACATCATCGGCATCCCGACCCACGGCGGCATCCAGCTAGGCGACACGCTGACCGACGGGGCGGAACTGCAATACACCGGGCTGCCGTTCTTCGCGCCGGAAATCTTCCACAGCATCGAAGTGGTGAATCCGTTGCGCGCCAAGCAGCTTCGCACCGGGTTGATGCATCTCGGCGAGGAAGGCGCGATCCAGGTGTTCCGCCCATTGCGCAACACCATGATTCTGCTGGGCGCGGTGGGGAGCCTTCAGTTCGACGTCGCTGCGCACCGCTTGCAGCACGAATACGGCGTGGAGGCCCGGCTGATGCCGGCTTCGTATACCTGCGCGCGCTGGGTGTCGGCCGACGATCCGGCGGAGCTCGGGAAGTTCGTGGAAGCCAATGCCGGCCGGGTGGCACGCGATGCCGCCGATGCGCTGGCGGTGTTGACCAATACCAGGTACGAGATGAAAGTCGTCCAGGATCGCTGGCCCCGTATCAAATTCCACGCCCAACGCGAACACGCCGGGCTGATCCACGATCGAATGACCGATCCAGCCTGACCCGGACCCGGACTGTCGCGAGCGTCGCGACAGTTCGCATTTGAGAACCCCGTCCTCTGCGGTGAGAGCGTCCTTAGTCTTGCAGAACCGGTGCCGCCGCCGAATCGAACTGAAGGCGCCGGCGTGCCACTTCATATTCCTCGCGCAGGCGCTCGACCAGATCGCGCACCGGAGGCACGTCGTCGATGTTGCCCACGCCCTGCCCCGCACCCCAGATATCCTTCCAGACCTTGGTCCGGCCGGAACCGAAATTCATCGAAGACTTGTCCACCGGAGCCAGACTGTCCGGGTCAAGGCCCGTCGCCGCGATGCTCCCCTTCAGATAGTTGCCGTGTACACCTGAGAAGAACGGCGTATAGACGATGTCCGCGGCACTGCTGTCCACGATCATCTGTTTGTAGGCATCGACTGCGTTGGCCTCGCGGGTGGCGATGAAACGCGTGCCGACGTAGGCAAAGTCCGCACCCATCGCCTCGGCAGCGAGCACGCCGGCCCCGTCGGTAATCGCGCCGGACAAGGCGATCGGACCGGCGAAGATACGCCTGACTTCACGCACCAGCGCGAACGGACTGAGCATGCCGGCGTGGCCGCCGGCACCGGCACAGACCAGCACCAGGCCGTCCACGCCGGCCTCCAGAGCCTTCTCGGCATGGCGAATGCTGATCACGTCGTGGAACACTACTCCGCCGTATTGATGAACCCGCTTCGCCACATCGTTCGGCGATCGCAGGCTGGTGATGATAATCGGCACGCGATGTCGCACACAGGCATCGAGATCGCGGTCGAGCCGGTCGTTCGAGTGGTGAATGATCTGGTTCACCGCATAAGGTGCAATCTTCGCATCCGGATGCGCCTGACGATGGTGAGCGAGCGCGGTCTCGATGTGTTCGAGCCATTCGTCCAGCACCCCCGCAGGACGCGCGTTCAGTGCCGGGAAGGATCCGATAATCCCGCTCTTGCATTGCTCGATCACCAGGTCGGGGTTGCCGACGGTGAACATCGGCGCGCCGATTACCGGCAGCACCATCTGGTTTCGCAGTTTTTCGACTAAATCCAAGCTGCATCCTCCGCCCTGGTGGAGCCGCGTAACTTGCCTGCCGGCAGCAAGCGCGTCAAGCGCGATCGGCGCTCGCCACCGCGTCGCGAACCGTCGAGGCGTCCGCCGACCTCCCGGCAACCCGTTCCGACACCGCTCTCGCCGGCATGCATCCAACTCGCAGACCCGGGCGTAAATGCAGTTGGACGCGCGACCACGGCGGCAGATAACGCAGCCAAGGGTAAGCGTTCGTGCCGCTCGCCGGGTTTCAGCCGGCACGCGGTCACCGAGGGAAACGGGACATTCGACCGGGCGCAAACAGGACCGGGCGGAGGGCCCGACCCATTGAAGAACCTTTGCAAAGAAGGAGGCTGGGAATGGACGTTAATCGTAGATTGGTCAGCGCGGCAATCGCAACGGCGGCAGCGGCGCTGTTTGCGACCGGAGTGGTCAGCACCGCGACCGCCCAGGAGGTGAAGGTCAAGTGTTACGCGACCAACGCCTGCAAGGGCAAGAGCGAGTGCAAGACATCCATGAGCGAGTGCAAGGGCAAGAACGCCTGCAAGGGCAAGGGCTTCGAACAGATGACCGAGAAGGCCTGCGTCGAGAAACTGGGCCGCGCCTGAACCGCGACTTGCTATAGAGAGGACGCCTTCGGGCGTCCTCTTCTTTTTGTTCCGGCCGGAGCGCCAATGAAAATCAGCAAATCTCACCACGAAGTCGTAGGAGCTTTGGTTTGTCCCGGCTTCGCGCACCCCTCAAGGGCACCCGTCGAGCGCACCCCTCAAGGGGGTATTGAAGGGAAGGTATTGAAAAGAAGGTATTGAAATGAATCCTTTGCTTCTTTGCGGTGAAAGGATATTTTTTGGGGCTATACTTGCCCCATAGCGTTCCAATCGACCGAACCGGGGGATGCGATGGGCGAGATGCTGATGGAACAGCGCGCGGGTTTCAAATCCATGAAGGAGAGCACCAAGGCGGACTGGGACATCATTGTTGCGCGCTACCAGCCGTTCGCGAAGGAACTCCCGGACCGAATTCTCGCGCACTTGCGGCTGCTGGGCGGCGACTCCGGCGGCTTTGCGGTGGACCGCCTGCAACACTCGCTGCTCACCGCCACGCTCGCGCACAAGGCCGGCGAGGACGAGGAGTACGTGGTATGCGCGCTGCTCCACGACATCGGCGACACGCTGGGCTCCTGGAATCACCCGGAAGTCTCCGCCGCGATCCTCAAGCCCTTCGTAACGGATGCCAACCACTGGATGGTGGAGAAGCACGGGATTTTCCAGGGCTACTTCTTCTTCCAGCACGTCGGCATGGATCCGAACATGCGCGAACAGTTTCGCGGCCACCCCCATTTCGAACGCACGGCGCGTTTCTGCGAGATCTACGACAATCCTGCATTCGACCCCGGGATGGATTGCGCGCCGCTCGAGTTCTTCGAGCCGATGCTGAGGAAGGTATTTTCGTTCCCGAAGAATTCGATCTACAAGAATACCTGCGAGATGTAAGGCAGGGTCCGGGCTTGGTGACGGGCAGAGTTCGTCCTTCCGCCTCACTTTTCCCCGGAGGCGATCATCCTTCAGACTTGTTCCTTCGCTTGCAATACCCCGAAACGCGGATGCCCGGGTCCCCGGTGTCACTGAACCCATGACCGCCCCACCGGCCGGGCGCGGCCATCCGATGTGGCCGTTGCCGTTGATCGCGGCGTTGCTCATGCCGGTCGCGGCGGTGAGCGCGTGGTGGATCTCGGTCGCTCACGATTACATCCCTTACTGCAATCCCTTCGTCGACGGCTGCGTGTCGATCAGCCGCGCCGCGCGGCACGGCCTTGGGAACCATATCTTTCGCGCGCTGATGTTGCCGTCGGCAACGTTGCAGGGATTGACCTGGCTGCTGTTCACGGCGTGGCTGGGCAAACTGGGCGCGTCCGGCCGATCGCTGCGGTGGTTACCATGGTTGGGAATACTCGCGGCGGTCTTCCTGGTGCTGTACGGCACGTTTCTCGGAACCGAGGGCGCGACTTACCGCTGGCTGCGCCGCTACGGTACCATCGTTTACTTCGGCTTTACCTACGTTTGCATCCTGATCGCAACCGGACACATCCGGCGCCTGGTGCGCGCCGGCGCGCTGGCGGTACCCGCGCGCATGGATGTCATGCTGATGATTCTGGCCGGCCTGACGATGCTGGTCGCCATCACCCACGTTTTCGTTGCGCCGATACTTGACGAGCAGCTCAAGGACAGGGTGGAGAACGTGGTCGAGTGGAACATCTCGCTTTCGTTCACGCTGTTTTTTCTTGCGCTCGCCTGGATATGGCGGCATGCGCGCGTGTCCCTGCGCCTGCAGGATTGAGCCAGCGGCGGATCGGGAAGCCGGCTGGACGCGACAACAGACCTCTGCTTCTAGGAGGAAAAAAAACGGGCACCGCAAGGTGCCCCCTTGTTATCCGCCCTGGCAGTTGCCGGCAGTCAGCAGACTTACGCAACGGCGCGCCGGGAACGGCCGCGCCGCTCACCGGTGCGCCGGTCGGGGAACGCAACCGTGCGCTAGGCCGGGCGCCTTTCATCCGCCCGCTTGTCTGCGTCGACTGGTCTTACCACCGCTTATCAGGCGTATACGCCTGATAAGCGGTGTGCAGAGCCTGGTTTAGAAGCTGGATGCCGCGTTTCACTGTTATCCTGCGCGGACCTTGAAGCATTAATGGATCATCCGCCCCGCGGCCGATGACATGACACCGGATGAATCCGTTGCGCCAGCATTCCCTAAAACCCGGCACTCGCAGGACCGGGGGCCTCGCCGAACAACGGCTCGCGATGTATCGGCTTGTAATCCCCTACCTGCGCGCCTTCGCCTGTGTTGCTCTGGCTGCTCTGTTCACGTGCACGTCGACCGCGCGTGCCGACGTGTTTGCCGATGGCGATCAGGTGATGCTGCAGGCAGGGCCCTACGTCGTGCATTGGAACAGCAGCACGGATCACAACGATTGGCCCTGGCTTGTTGGTGTGGAGTGGGAATCGGCCTCGCGCTGGGAGATTGGTGCGGCATACTTCAGCAATTCCTTCAACCAGCCCAGCACGTACATCTATGCCGGCAAGCGCTGGTTCCTGCCCTCGGGAAACCAGGGCCTTTATGCCAAGCTGACCGGCGGTCCGTTGTACGGTTACAGGGACCCATACGAGGACAAACTACCCGTGAACTTCAATGGCCTTGGTCTGGTCGTCCTCCCCGCGATCGGTTACCAGTACCAGCGCGCAAACGCGCAGATCGTCTTCGTTGGCAGTGCTGGGATCATGTTGACGTTCGGCTACGACTTCTGGAAGTAACGGGAAAATCCGGGCCGGTAAGGCGCGTCGTGGCCGCGCCCACCCGAGGGCGCCGCCGGCTGCGTAACCAATTGTCACGTGGTAAACGTCCGGCAGCTCCGGCCGTTTGTGGAGGCGTGTCTTCTGCAAAAAAGGAGGATTGACGTGGACAAGAGAATCGCTGTTCCTCTGCTCCTGGCTGCATGCGCCGCCCCGAGCTATGCCTACGACTACACCGACATCGCCGAAGTGGTCTCTGCCATCCCGATTTACCAGATGGTCAACGAACCGCGGCAGCAATGCTGGACCGAGTCAGTGACCTACTACGACGAATCCGGTCGTTCCAACGGCGGCGCCATCATCGGCGGCATCACCGGCGGATTGCTCGGCGCCCAGGTCGGCAAGGGCAACGGCAGGATCGCCGCTGCCGCCGCTGCCGCGGCAATTGGTGCACTGGTCGGTGACCGCCTCGATAACCGCTACAGCTACTTCTCGCCGGTCACCCGGCCGGTGCAGCGCTGCAACGTGGCAGAAAACTACCGCAAAACGATCAGTGGCTACCAGGTCACGTACCACTACAACGGCCGCAACGCGACCGTGATCCTGCCCTACGATCCGGGTCCACGCGTGCGCATCGGCGTCGGCATTACCGACAACGGCGGCTCGAACACCAACATCGTGCCGCAATCGCACGTGATCCGTCCTTCGGTGACCCGCATCACCTACATCGACGACCGCGATGTGCAGGTGTGGAAAAGGAAACCGTATAAGCGCCCGAAGCACGATCGCGGCTGGGACGACTGAAACCAAGGATGAAGGATGAAGGATGAAGGGTGAAGGGTGAA
>CAYNFN010000112.1:0-8788 GCA_964396485.1 uncultured Alcaligenaceae bacterium | reverse complement strand
TCTCTTTCTGGAGCGGGTGAAGGGAATCGAACCCTCGTCGTAAGCTTGGAAGGCTTCTGCTCTACCATTGAGCTACACCCGCCTGAATCCGGGCTCAACACACTGATACTGCTTGCCGTTGTTACTTCGGAAAAATCTTTGACGATCCCGCCGCCGATCCGAACCGACCCCGTCTCTCAATGCTTGGTGGAGGGGGAAGGATTCGAACCTTCGAAGGCAGAGCCGTCAGATTTACAGTCTGATCCCTTTGGCCGCTCGGGAACCCCTCCGAACGAAACCGCGGATTATCGATAATAAACGAAGGGATGTCAAACATGCGACGGCATTGAAACGCGCTTTCCGCGCACCCGGGATTACTCCCGGACCCGCGCCCGGCGCGGTCACACGGCCGGGTTGGGATAGCGCAGGTGAATCGCGTCGATATCCGCAAGGACGTCGCCGCCGAGGTTCAGGTTTTCGGTATCGATGTTTTCCCGCAGTTGCCCCAGGGTGGTCGCGCCGGTGATGGTGCTGGCGCAGAACCAGCGGCTGCGTACAAACGCGACCGCCAGGGCCGCCACCGACAGGCCGGCGCGTTTGGCCAGATCGGCATAAGCGGCAACCGCCGGCATCACGTTGGGCTTGTCGTAACGCTGGCCGAACGGCGGGTACTTGGTCAGGCGCGCCCCTTCCGGCTTCGCGCCATTGAGATATTTGCCGGACAGGTGGCCAAAGGCAAGCGGGCTGTACGCCAGCAGCGGAACAGCCTCCCGCCGCGTCACTTCCGACAGCCCGGTTTCGTAAGTGCGATTTAGCAGGTTGTAGGCGTTCTGGATCGAGGCCACCATCGGCAGCCCCTTCTGCCGCGCCAGGCGGATGAACTCGAGCGCACCCCAGGGTGACTCGTTGGACAAACCGAGGTAACGGATCTTGCCGGCCTTGATGAACTCTGCAAAGGCCTCGAGCTGTTCTTCGATAGCTACGGTCGGGCGTTCCTGCTTCGGGTCGTAGAAAATATTGCCGAACAGCGGCAGATAGCGGTCCGGCCAGTGAATCTGGTACAGGTCCACATAGTCGGACTGCAGGCGCCTGAGGGTGCCGTTCAGCGCCTCCTGAATGCTTTTCCTGTTCACCGCCTTCGGCCCGCCGCGCACCCAGTTGAATCCCCTGCCCGGGGCCGTGATCTTGGTGGCGACGATCAATTTGTCGCGCTGCTGCTTGCTGAGCCAGGTGCCCAGGTAGGACTCGGTGCGGCCTTGCGTCTCCGCCTTGGGCGGCACCGGGTACATTTCCGCCGCGTCGATGAAATTGATGCCGCGGGATACGGCGTAGTCGAGCTGCTGATGTGCTTCCTTTTCGCTGTTCTGCTCGCCCCAGGTCATGGTGCCGAGGCAGATCTCCGAAGCCTCCAGATCGCTCGATCCCAGCTTGTTGTATTTCATTACATCCCCCAACGCGATGACCGGCGTCTGAACCCGCGCGGGCGGCACGACCGCACGGACGGGTCGACCCGTGTCACGCAGGCTGCGTAGTTTAATGGAAGCCCGGCCGGCGACGAAGCGCGGCCGCAGAAGATCAGGTTAGCGCTTTTCGAAACCGCAGCGTCCGCAGGAATTCCTCGCGCGACATCGGGCGACCCGAGAAGAAACCCTGGATTTCGTCGCAGCCTTCGGCGCGCGGGAACTGTTGCGGTTCCCTGGTTTTCACACGCGCCGCGATGACCTTCATGAGCAGGCCGCGCGCAACATCCGTCACGGTCGCAACGCCACGATCATCTCGATTTCGACACAGGCGTTGCGCGGCAACTCTGCGACCCCGATCGCGCTGCGCGCGTGGCGGCCGCTTTCTCCGAAGACCTGCACCAGCAGTTCCGAGGCGGCGTCGATCACTTTCGGCTGCTGGTTGAACATGGGTGCGGAGGCAACGAATCCGGTGACCTTGAGGACGCGTTCGATGCGGTCGAGCGAGCCCAGTGCCTGCTTCAGGCAGGCGAGTCCCTGCAGGATGCACAGCCGCGCCGCCTCCTGCGCGCGCTCGACACCCACTTCGCCACCGACCTTGCCGACGATGCGCACCTCGTCGCCTTCGCGCGGCAGTTGACCGCTGACGAAAGCCAGTCGCTCGTGCACCATGACCGGGACATACTGAAACGCCGGGACCGCGGCCGCGGGCAGCACGATTCCGAGCCTGGCGAGTTTCTGTTCGATCATCTCCGTCCCCTTTCTTCCCGCGCGACCATCCGCGAGCTTGAAAACCCCATCGTGCGCTCCATTTTGATCATGAGCGTGCACCTGCGCGCCACCGCTGCGCTTTCCCGGCAAAAGAAGTAGTCCGGATTCTCGGGCTGGGTCACGGAATGCAGCACGATGATGGGCGTGCCCAGGCCGCCGTAGGCCACCGGCGCGGTATTGGCGATCAGCGACAGGCCGGACGCCGCCAGGGGGTTGAAGCCAAGGCCGATCAGGATTGCGCCGGTCACCGCCACCGGCGTGCCGCCACCGGCCGCGCCTTCAAAGAAGGCGCCGAAGCAGAATGCGATCAGCACCAGTTGCAGCCGCCTGTCGTTGGTGACGGCGCCGATGCTGTCCTGCAGGATCTTGAACAATCCCGCTTTGAGCGTCATCCGGTACAGGAAGATCAAGTTGAAAATGATCCAGCAGATCGTGGTGGCGGCGAAAAGCGCCCCGTAAAAGCCGGCACGCAACGTCAAACCACCAGGCATGCCTATGACGAACATCGCGATCAGCGCCGCCGCGACTAACCCGGCAATCGCCGCATAGTGGGCGCGGATATGAAAGATTCCGAGCCCGCCGAGCAGTACCACCACGAGGATTGCGCAGACAAGCGTTGAAAGGATGGTGTTGCCGAACGGGCCGTAGACCTGAGACCAAATCATGGCTGCCCCCTCACCTGTATTTTCTTTTTTGGCATGGTCGGCCTGCCACTGGACCGGGGCGGCCGAATGCCGGGCAAGTATAGTGGAACTACCGGCGCCTTTGCCGCGAGCCTCCGGCGCCACGCTAGGATGCGTGCTCGACAAACGCGACCACGCGGCAATGCGCCGCTTTCACCGATAACCCCATGTCCGATCTCGATCCCGAGCGGCGTTACGCCGGCGCAGCACTAGCGCTGCTGTCGCTGATCTGGGGCTACAACTGGGTGGCGATGAAAACCGGACTGGCCGATGCCGGGCCGTTTCAGTTCGCCACGCTGCGTTTCACGCTGGCTGCGCTGTGCATGATTCCGGTGATCATCAAGTTCAGGGCGCCTTTGCTTCCCCGCCGGGAGCAGTGGCCTGCGGTGGCGATTCTCGGCCTCATGCTTGCGGGCAATTTCGCCTGCACCTTGACGGCGTTGCGGCTTGGTGGGACCGGCAAGACCGCGGTACTGGTCTACACCATGCCGTTCTGGGTGCTGGTGTTCGCGTGGCTGGCGCTGCACGAGCGGCTCGACCGCTGGCAGGGAATTGCGGTTGCGATCGCCTTGGCGGGACTGGTGGTGCTGGTCGAACCCTGGACGATTTCCGGCGGATTGCTGGCCAGCGCGCTGGCACTCGGCGCAGGCATGTCCTGGGGCGCAAGCGTGGTTTACGTGAAGAACCTGCAGAAGAAAACCAGCGTTTCGATGCTGATGATCACGTTGTGGCAGATGATCATCGGCTCGTTGCTGCTGTCACTCGGCTGGGCCTGGCTCGAACCTCAGCCGATCCGCTGGACGCTAAGTTTTGGTCTCGCCCTCGGCTACACGGCAGTGCTGGCCACAGGGGTGGCGTGGATGCTTTTCTACTACGCGCTCAGGCGCATGCCGGCGGGAATGGTCGGGTTGGGCACGCTCGCCACGCCGGTGATCGGCGTGCTCGCCGCGTGGCTGCAACTGGAAGAACGGCCCGCGCCTCTGGAGGCCACGGGCATGGCGCTTATCTGCACGGCACTGGCCATGCTGGCATGGCCGCCGCGCTCAAACGCGCCGCGCGCGTGACCGCCGGCGCGCGCCAGAGCGCGTTTGCTATTGTTGTTCCTCAAGCTGCCCGAGCGGGCGCTTGAACGTGTAGTCAATGGGTTTCTTGACCAGTTCGTCGGCCGACGAATTGACGCTGCCGCTGAAAATCGTGAACGGTAGCGCGACAACGAAAGCCATCGAACCAGCCACGATCGCAATCAATCCCATCGGCCGCGCGAATACCGCGTCCAGGAACATGTCGCCGCCGGCACGATCTTTCGGGAGTTGTTCATTCGCCAGCACCGATTGTCCCGCCATCGCGGCAGTCAATGCCGCGATCACCAGGCTGCGCTTGATGAGGTTACGCATCGCTTTCCTCCATTTTGGGAAGCCAGTCGAGAAACGCATTGTAACCCTTTCTTTCCACGCCTGAAACAATGGCCTGATAACAGCGCTTCGGGGCTTCCGGTATGGTTGGGTCCAAGCCCCTGTACGGCCTTCCGGGGACCACTGCACTTGGCGTGGTTTAGTCCGCGCGGGGAATCCGTTTTCATTTATAAATCATGGAGATGCCTCAAAAACAGCAAATGGTGTGGCCCGTTCCGCCGCGTTTTGACTATTCGGACGCGCAGGCGGCGGGCGCATCGGTCAGCACCAACGGCTGCTCGCCACGCCAGCGATCAAGAAGCTGATCCATCGCAGGGCAACCGTGGACGCAATGCTGGCGGTCGCGATCAAGGAAGGCATGCGCACCCTGAAGCAGGACGGCATCGAGAAAATTCTGCAAGGCCACCGACATCGTTCAAATCCGCGCCGTCGCCGCCTGAAGCCGTTCACGGCATGGAAATGTTGAGGACGTGTCGCTGGTAGATTTCAGGCAGGCGTTCCAGCACCAGATCCCTACCCATAATATTGCCGTCGCGCAGCGCCTGCGCCACGACGTCCACGGTCAACGCCTCCAGCGCGGGGATCGCAATTGGCGCGTAGGACAGGTGCCACGCCTCGGGAAACATGCCGCCGCGGTATTCACGGTAAGGGCGGAAGAAGCCGAAGCGCGCCAAGTTCTGGTCCAGCCACTGGTGCAGCCGATGAAAGACGCCCCCCGGCTGCACCTCCTCCGGCAGCAGCTTCACCCGGTAGCCCTCGGGAAGCGCCGCGCGATCGTAAACGTCGATATCGGTACCCCAGTGGTGGCGGCTGGCGCCCGGCAGGGCCGACCAGTTGAGTATGCATTGCACCCGCTGCGCTTCCGACAGGGCATGGTAGTCGAGCACGCCACCGTCGGCATCGAAAAGCGTGCGTTCGCCAGAGAACTTTCGGTTCCAGATTTCGGCCTGCGACTCGAAATCGCGGAATCCGCTGAACACCGCGATGTCGAACCCTTCCGCCGCCGCCGCCTCGCACATGCGCGCGAAGGGCTCCACCACGTCCGCGTGAATGGCGAAACGCGGTTCCTCCGACTGAAACACGTGGGACCGGGAGCGACCAGTCAGTTGCAGGGGATCAAGGAGCATGTCACGACGCCGGCGAGGCTGACGAATATCCGATGCTTCCTGGTTCTGCCGGGTAGGCTGCTGTCCCCGGGTTCGATCTCGCGGCGCTCGATGTTCAGCGGATACCAGCCCAGCGACAGGCTGGATATGCGCACGCTGTGCGGCATGACGCTGAAACCATCCACCGGCGCGTCCGCCGCTTGCGCGCCCGCGAGCGCAATCAATGCCGGATCGTAAGGTGCATTCATTTCTTTCCCCCTACAATAATTCGGTGCGTGAACTGGCGGCGCACCATGGCGCGTCCTCGTTTGCGACCCGTCCGGATCTGCTGCTTCGGGCTATTCGCCACTTTCCAAGCCGTGAATCCGTCCCTGCCTGCGGCCAGAAAGTAACTGACTGGGCAGTAATATAGTCGGGGTGCTTCGGCACCGTCAAAAAGTCTTTGCCGTTTCACCGGCAGCGCACCGAGGCGGCAATCTAACCGGCGTCGCACGACAAGAATTTAGAACAGACCACTCATATGATCCATTGCGGCCGAGCATAGGCTGTGGAGCAGCGAAAGAAATCAATAAAAATGAACCGCCTGCGCGACGGCGGGCGGTTCTCGCCGCAAATTCGGCGACGCCCGCCGCCCTACTTGAACTCGTGCAACTGGGTGCGGTGGCGCTTGATGAAGTCCCAGTCGTAGGTCACGCCCAGGCCCGGTCCGTCGGGCACCGGGAAGCAGCCGTCTTGGCCGACCCCGTCCAACTGGTCGGTGTAAGCGTCCGCATACACGGGCGGCATGGCGTTGCCGCACTTCGGCCCCACCAGCGCCAATTCGTAGAAATTGGTGTTGCGGATCGCCGCCATGCAGTGACGATGCGCCGGGCCCGGCGCGTGCAGCTCGACGTCGAGCCCGAAGGCCTCGGCGAGGTGCGCGATCTTCATTGTGCCGGTGATGCCGAGATCGTATTCCGGATCTGCGCGCACGAAATCCGTGCCGTCGTTGACGATGAAGTCCGCCTTCGGTTCCAGGCCGCGCACGTGCTCGGTTTGCAGCAGCGGCGTCTTGATGAACTGGCGCAGTTTGCGGTGCGCGAACTGCGACCAACCGCCGTCGCGCATCGGATCCTCGTACCAGAAGAAGCCGGCCTCATCGCAGGCGCGGCCGACGGCCAGCGTATCGGCGAAGGTGCGCAGTTCGCATGCCGGGTCGAGCATAAGCGTCATGCGGCCGCGCAGGCGGCTGCCAAGCGCCAGCACCGCCGCGCTCTCCTCCTGCGCGTTGCCGTCGCACCAGCCGTGCATCTTGAAGGCGCGATAACCCATTTCGTAGCACTGCTCGGCGAAGTCCACGTAGGCCTGCGCGCTGGAGAGGCCGCCGTTGCGGTCGCCGTGGTAAGTCGACGCATACACCGGCAGCCGTTTGCGCCAGCCTCCCAGCAGTTTCCAGATCGGCGCATGCAACTGTTTGCCCGCCAGGTCCCAGAGCGCGATGTCGATGCAGCCCACGCCCATGTGGTCGTACTGGCGCAATGCGCGCTTGAAGTCGTCGTAGATCAGTTCGCGCTGGTGCGGATCGCGGCCGATCAGATGCTGCGCCAGGAACAGCGTCTGGCCGATCGCCATTCTGGTTCCGCCCCAAAGCGTCACGTACTCGCCGCGCGCGCCGTCGTCGGCCTCGATCGCCACGGCATACTTCGACAGTTTCAGCTTGTTGTTCGGCTGGAAAACGATGTTGAAACCGCTGCTGTCCCAGCCGAGATCGGGCAGCTCGAATGCGAACTCGTGGACTTCGACGCGCTTGATGCGACTCATGGCTTTTCCTCTGCGATCGGGACGGCGCAATGCCCAATAAAGCAACAGCGATACTGCAGCGATGCGAACAACGGAACCGCACTGCACTGCAGGCGGCGATGTGGCGCACGATCTCTCCCCTCTTTTTGGTGGGAACCCCGTCTTACCGCGGGCGCTGGGCGTATTTTCGCGCCCTGGCGGGCATCATAGCGACCCGCTTTTTGCAGCGTCAACCGTGGCCCACGACATCAAGATTGCAGCAACGAACGAACTATCCGGGCACAATCCGCCTCAATCTTCCGGCACCCTGTAATCGCCGCGCGAGAGTCACCCAAATTTCGCAATGACAGCCGAATCTGACAGCACCGGGAATTCTGTGCAACCCCAGCCTGCGTCAGTACCGGCTCCGGTGCCGTTTCGCGTGGCCTTAGGGTTCTGGCTCAAGCTCGGCTTCATCGGTTTCGGCGGCCCGGCCGGACAGATCGCGATCATGCACCAGGAACTGGTGGAGAAGCGGCGCTGGATTTCCGAGCGGCGTTTCCTGCACGCGCTCAACTACTGTATGGTCTTGCCGGGTCCGGAAGCGCAACAGCTCGCCACTTATATCGGCTGGCTGATGCATCGCACCTGGGGTGGCATCGTTGCCGGCGCCCTGTTCGTGCTGCCGTCGCTGTTCATCCTGATCGCGCTGTCCTGGATCTACCTCGCCTTCGGAGACGCGCCGCTGGTCGCCGGCACCCTCTACGGCATCAAGCCGGCAGTCACTGCGATCGTATTGTTCGCCGCTTACCGGATCGGCACGCGGGCGCTGAAAACCCCGGCCCTGTGGGCGATCGCCGCTGCGGCGTTTGCCGCGATCTTTTTTTTCAAGCTGCCTTTCCCGTGGATCGTGCTTGGCGCTGGCATCATCGGCGCCATCGGCGGGCGCATTGCGCCGCAGACCTTTGCCACCGGGGGAGCGCACGGCACGGCAGACCGGGACTACGGCCTTGCGCTCATCGACGACCACACGCCCACTCCCGAACACGCGCGCTTCAAGTGGTCGCGCCTCGTCAGTGTGCTGATTGTCGGCCTGTGTCTGTGGGCGGCCGCGATCGCAGGTTTGCTGGCGCTTTATGGAACCGAGGGAACACTCACGCAGATGGCCTGGTTCTTCACCAAGGCGGCGCTGCTCACCTTCGGTGGCGCCTATGCGGTATTGCCCTACGTCGTGCAAGGCGCCGTGGAGCACTATGATTGGCTCACCGCGAGCCAGATGATAGACGGGCTGGCGCTCGGCGAAACCACGCCGGGCCCGTTGATCATGGTGGTCGCGTTCGTCGGCTTTCTCGGGGGATGGAACGATCAGGTGTTCGGACCGGAGAACCTGGCGCTCGCGGGCGCCACGGCCGCGCTGGTGGTCACGTTCTTCACTTTCCTGCCGTCCTTCCTTTTCATCCTGATCGGCGGACCACTGGTCGAGACCACGCACCGGCAGCCGCACCTGACCGCCCCGCTCACCGGCATCACTGCCGCGATCGTGGGCGTCATCCTGAACCTGGCGCTGTTCTTTGCCTGGCACGTGCTGTGGCCGGCCGGATTCGAAGGCCGCTTCGAAT
>CAYNFN010000111.1:0-5275 GCA_964396485.1 uncultured Alcaligenaceae bacterium | reverse complement strand
TGCCCGGCGGCGGCTGGCCGCGCGGCGTGGTGAGTGAACTGCTCACCGAACGCAGCGGCATCGGCGAGTTGTCGCTGTTCGTGCCCGCGCTGGCGAACCTGTCGCGCGAGGACGGCTGGCTGATGCTGATCGCCCCGCCCTGGATCCCCTATGCGCCGGCGCTGGCCGCGCGCGGCATCCGGCTCTCGAAGCTGATCGTGGTGGACACGCGCTCGGACAAGGACACGCTGTGGGCGGCGGAGCAAGGGCTGCGTGCCGGCAACTGCTCCGCGGTGCTGGCATGGCCCGCCGCGATCAACGAGCGCAGCCTGCGCCGGCTGCAGCTCGCCGCCGAGGAAGGCGGCAGTTTCGGGGCGATGTTCGGCGCGGCAGCGCGCGCCGCGCCTTCTTCTCCCGCGCCGCTGCGCATGCAGCTCGGCACGCGGCAGAACCGGCTTGCGGTGCGCATCGTCAAGCGCCGCGGCAGCGGCCGGGTGCCGACGCTGCTGCTCGACGTCGAGCGCAATCGTGCAGCAAATCGACACACCTTAGAACAAAGACCTTGAACCACGGAGGACACAGAGGACACGGAGGAAGGGCAAGAGCACAAAGCATTCGAAAGTTGAAACCCGGTATCAGTGGTCACTTCGGCACCAGACCTGCTTTTAACTCCCACGTGCTCTTCCTCGTTTTGGTTTTCCTCCGTGTCCTCTGTGTCCTCCGTGGTTCAAGATTTTTCCCTGGTTTCTGCTTTATTAAGAATGCTCCGCCATGCTGTGGGCCGCCGTCCATCTTCCCGACTTGTCGCTGCAATTGCGGCTGCGCGGGACAGTCGCGCCCGGTCCGGTGGTGATACAGGACGAAAGCCATCGCCCGCGCGTGCTGTCGTGCAACGACGCTGCAACCGGGCTTGGCATCCGGCCCGGCATGCCGGTATCGGCGGCGTTCGCGCTCGCCGCCGGGCTGCATCTTTTCACCCGCGACCCGGAAAAAGAAGCGAAAGCGCTTAAGGGCGTGGCGCTGTGGGCAGGACAGTTCACGCCCACGGTGAGCATCGCCTCCGGCAACGAAGTGCTGCTCGAAATCGGCGGCTGCCTCAGGCTGTTCGGCGGACTGCGCCAGCTTGGCGGGCGCATCCGCGCCAATCTCCGGGAGCTGGGCTATCACACTGTGGTTGCCGTCGCGCCCACCGCTACCGGCGCACTGCTGCTCTCCCGCGCCGGCATCGCCACTTCCGTCGGCGACCGTCACGAATTGCGGCGCGCGCTGGCGCCGCTGCGGCTGCGGCTCCTCGACCAGCCCGCAGACACCATCGCCACGCTTGCGGGAATGGGCGTGCATACAGTCAGGGATTATCTGGCTCTTCCGCGCGACGGGCTGGCGCGCCGCTTCGGCCAGCGGCTGCTCGACGAAGTGGACCGTGCACTCGGACACCTTCCCGATCCGCGCCCGCCTTTCATCCCGCCCGCACGTTATGCGACCGCGCTCGAGCTGCCCGCACCGGTGCAGGAAACCGAGCCGCTGCTGTTCGCCGCCAAGCGCCTGATCCTCGAACTCGCCGGCTATCTCGCCATGAAGCAGGCCGGCGTGACGCAACTGCGATTCGATCTCGAACACGCGGATCGCAGTGCCACCCGGGTCGCGGTCGGGCTGTCGGCAGCGAGCCGCGATGCCGCTCATCTGATCACGCTGCTGCGCGAGAAACTCGCCACCGTCGAGCTGCCCGCTCCGGTCGAAACCATCCGGCTGATCGCCGCGGAAACCCGGCCGCTCGGATCACACAACCGGTCGCTGTTTGCGGACCGGCGCCCGGACGCGGAAGACCGCTGGCGCGTCATCGAGCATCTGCGTGCGCGCCTTGGCGCCGATGCGGTATACGGCCTGGGAATGTTCCCGGACCACCGTCCGGAGCTTGCGCTGCGCCGCGTGCCGGCGGGAAAAGCGCAGGACGGCGACTGCGATCTTTACCGCCCGCTGTGGCTGCTCGCCCGGCCGCTGCCGCTGAAAGCGGACGACCTGCTTCCGCAGGCAGACGGGCCGCTCACGCTGCTCGACGGACCGGAGCGCATCGAGTCCGGCTGGTGGGACGATTTCGACGTGACGCGCGACTACTTCGTCGCACGCGATGATTCAGGAGTAAAGCTGTGGATCTTCAGGGAACGGAACGATCAGAAGAACTGGTTCCTGCATGGCCTGTTTGCCTGACAACCAGGCCAATTACTGTTGAGCAAAACGAGAAGACCTCATGCCGGTGGACTCTCAGCCACTGCCCAACCGCAGGGCCGGTGCATTCGTCAACCAGAAAACGCATCTATACCGCGGCTTTTGTCAGCGGCATGAATGTCGTGTTCTCCATGGAACGTGTCGCAAACAACAGGCACGCCTGTACGTCTTCGACGGTCACCCCCTCGTACTCCTTGACGATGTCGGCTGCGGTCGCCCCATGAGCAAGCAAGTTAAGAACGTATTCGACTGTCAGACGCGTACCGTTGATGACCGGTTTGCCCGCCATCACTTTGGGATCGAGCGTAATGCGCTCCAAGAGTTTCTGGTCGTTCATTCAGATGAACCTCCTGTTGACAATTTTATACCCCGCCTACTCGTTTGACACCAGCGAGGCAGCATCTTTCCGAACCAGACATGCCCCTATTCTCTTTCACTCCCGCTGCCGAGAGGGCTTGCAGTTCAAGCCCGCGTCTCATGGACGCAAAGGATGTTGCCTTCGGGGTCCTTGAACCATGCAGCCTTATCGGATCCGACCACGCAGACATGCTCCACCGTTTTGAACCCGGGCAGGTCGTAGTCTTCGAACACCACGCCGCGTTTCTTCAGCTCCTTTATTTCCTTCACCACGTCTTCCACCTCGAAACTCAGCGCCGTGTGCTCGGCCTTGGTGCCCTGAGGCTTGGGGATGAGCGCGATGGTGGATTGCCCCGCGCACGCGAACATGAAGTTGCCGTCAGCTGCGAAGCCGAGCGGCTTCAGGCCCAGCGTCGTCTCGTAAAAACTGCGCGCGCGGTTCATATCCTTCACCGGCAGGATGGTGGTCGTCGGTGCAGTGTTCAGCACGGTTTTCTCCCTTCTGTTCGATCGGCGGGGACGCGTGCCTCGCGCAGGCGCAGAGGCCGCATTCCGGGACAGGCTGTCCTGCTTGGTTAAAGATAATCTTCCCGGCTACCGCAAGGCGGTTTACGGGTTTTTTGCAAAAGCTACCGTTTCACCATGCCGCAAGCTTACGTCGAACTGCACTGTCTTTCCAACTTCACTTTCCTGCGCGGTGCATCCCGCGCCGAGGAACTGGTGGAGCGTGCCGCGCAACTCAGCTACTCGGCACTCGCGATCACCGACGAATGTTCGCTTGCTGGCGTGGTGCGGGCGCATGTCGCGGCGAAGGAGCACAACCTCCAACTCATCATCGGCACCGAGATCTTGCTGACACCTCACCCCGGCCCTCTTCCCGGGGCGGAGAGGCCACCTCACCCCAGCCCTCTCCCCGGAGCGGAGAGGGAGCTGAACACCCCTTCTCTTCGGGAAGAGAAAAATCATGAACTGCGCGTGGTACTGCTGGCACAGAATCGTGAAGGCTACGGCAATCTTTCGGAGTTGATCACCTGCGGCAGGAGAAACGCCGAAAAAGGCGAATACCGCCTCTCGCGCTCAGACCTGGGCTCGGGACTGGAACACTGCCTCGCCCTGTGGCTGCCGCCGGCGCAACCGCAGCCCGAAGATGCCCATTGGCTTGCGCAGCGTTTTCCCGGCCGCACCTGGATCGCCGTCGAACTGCTGGCCCGTGGCGGCGACTGGGACCGGCTCGAAACCCTGCAGCGCCTGGGCAGGCAGACCGGGCTGCCGCTCACCGCCTGCGGCGACGTGCACATGCACGTACGCAGCCGCCGCGCGCTGCAGGACACGCTGAGCGCAATCCGGCTCAGCGTGCCGGTGGCCCAGGTCGGCCGCGCGCTGCTGCCGAGCGGCGAGCGCCACCTGCGCCGGCGCGAGACGCTGGAGCGCATCTATCCGCGGGAACTGCTCGCAGAAACGCTGCGCATTGCCGCGCGCTGCGATTTCTCACTCGACAGCCTGCGCTACGAATATCCGCAGGAAATCGTCCCCGCCGGCGAAACGCCTGCGCAGTATCTGCGGCAACTTGTTGAGGAGGGACTGCGCTGGCGCTTCGCCTCCTCAGGGACGAGGTGCGAGGTGCGAGGTGCGAGGAAAGATCAAGAGCCGCAATACGGCTCAGGGGCGAGGGACGAGGTGCGAGGTTCGAGTCAAACCAATACACCTCAACGCAGAGGCGCAGAGTACACAGAGGACGCAGAGAAATGCATATGGAACAGGATAAGTTCTGACATTGATTTATCGGTTCACGACATTCACGATATTCACGGAATTCACGGCCTTTCTCGCAGCACGCAGCACCCGCTTTGTCTCACCCCTCACTCCTCACCCCTCACTCCTCACGCCTCATGCGAGACGGTGCCGGACAAGGTCCGGCAACTTATCGAGCATGAACTCGCGCTGATCGCGGAACTCGGCTACGAGCCCTACTTCCTCACCGTCCACGACATCGTCAAATACGCGCGCAGCCAGGGCATCCTCTGCCAGGGCCGTGGTTCGGCGGCGAACTCCGCGGTGTGCTACGCGCTCGGAATCACCGAAGTGGACCCCGGACGGATGCAGATGCTGTTCGAACGCTTCATCTCCAGGGAACGCAACGAGCCGCCCGACATCGACGTGGATTTCGAGCACCAGCGCCGCGAGGAAGTCATCCAGTATCTCTACGCCAAATACGGGCGTGAGCGCGCCGCCATCGCCGCCACGGTGATCACCTACCGCTCGCGCAGCGCCTTCCGCGACGTGGGCAAGGCGCTCGGGCTCGACCTCGCCCAGGTGGACCGCATCTCCAAGAGTTTTGCCTGGTGGGACCGGCGCGACGAACGCGCCGCCCGGCTGCAGGAAGCCGGCTTCGACCCGGGATCGCCCGTCATCCGGAAACTCGTCTGGCTCACCGACGCGCTGATCGGGTTTCCCCGCCACCTGTCGCAGCACGTCGGCGGTTTCGTGATCTCGCGAGGCCCTCTCTCGCGCCTGGTTCCGATCGAGAACGCCGCCATGCCCGAACGAACGAACATCCAGTGGGACAAGGACGACCTCGATGCGCTCGGCCTGCTGAAAGTGGACGTGCTCGCGCTCGGCATGCTCTCGGCGATCCGGCGAGCGCTCGACATGATCGGCGCCGGCCGCGGAGCGCCGTTCGCGCTGGCCGACGTGCCGGCCGAGGATCCCGCGACCT
>CAYNFN010000110.1:0-4213 GCA_964396485.1 uncultured Alcaligenaceae bacterium | reverse complement strand
CGCCGGGTGCCACTTCGGCAGCCCGTTGAAGTCCCGCACCAGCGCCCAGACCTTGTCGGCCGGCGCATCGATCACCGCACTGCGATAGACCTTGATCATTTTCTATCCCTCCAACTGAGTTCAATCCCATGAACCACGGAGGACACAGAGGACACGGAGGAAAAAACAAAAACGAGAGAAAAAATTGGGGTAAAAAGCGAGGTAACTTTTCGCGAAACTGTGCCGCCAACTTTGGCTGCGACGAATCATGAGCCGATGAAAGGTTTTCACCCGAATTTGTTTTCTTGGACTTGCCTTTCCTCCGTGTCCTCCGTGTCCTCCGTGGTTCAGCCTTAGAACTGGATTGCCTTGAATTTGCGGGTCTGCTCGGTGAGCGCGACCTCCGTCGGCAGGCGTTCCATGCTGCTGGCGCCGTAAAAGCCGTGGCAGTTTTTGGTGCGCTTGAGGATGTAATCGGCATCCTCGGGCGAGGCGATCGGGCCGCCGTGGCAGAGCACGATCACGTCCTTGCGCACCTTCATTGCCGCCCCGGCAATCGCGTCGATCTCCTTCACGCAGGTGTCCAGGCTCCTGGCGGTGGATGCGCCGATGCTGCCACCGACGGTCACCCCCATGTGCGCGACCACGATGTCCGCGCCGGCCTGGGTCATATCCTTCGCTTCGCCGGTATTGAAGACATAAGGCGTGGTCAGCAGGTCCTGCTCGTGCGCCAGCCTGATCATGTCCACTTCCAGTCCGTAGCCCATGCCGGTTTCCTCGAAGTTGGCGCGCATCACGCCGTCGAACAGGCCGATGGTCGGGAAATTCTGCACGCCCGAGAATCCCAGATACTTCAACTCCGCGAGGAACTGGTGCATCAGCACGAAGGGATCGGTGCCGTTCACGCCGGCGAGCACCGGCGTCTTCTTCACCACCGGCAGCACTTCGCAGGCCATTTCCTTGACGATCTGGTTGGCGTTGCCGTAGGCGAGCAGTCCTGCCGCCGAGCCGCGTCCCGCCATGCGGTAGCGGCCGGAGTTATAGATGATGATCAGGTCGATGCCGCCGGCCTCTTCGCATTTCGCCGAGAGCCCGGTGCCGGCGCCGCCGCCGACGATCGGCACGCGCTTGCGCACCATGTCCTGAAACCTGTCGAGGATTTTTCTTCTTTCGATCGCGGCCATGCTCGTGATCCCTTTATCTGATGATTTCGCGGAAATTTGCCGCCAGCGCGGCGGAGAATTGCGGTTCATTGATGTGATAGGGCAGGCGAGTTATTCGGCGCGACGGCGTCTGCCTGAGCGTCTTCTCCAGAGATTGGAACAGCGCGTCGTCGGCCTTCGGGTCGTAAAAGGGCTGGCCCGGAGCATCGAGCGCGGATACGCCTTTCTCGGGGATCAGAAAACGCACCGGACCCTCGCAGGCATTGAGCCGTTCCGCAATCCAGGTGCCGATTGCGCGGCACTCGGAGGCGGTGGTGCGCATCAGCGTCACGTTCGGATTGTGCTTGTAAAGCTTTCGCGAACGAAAACGCCCGGGCACGGTATCCATCGCCCAGAAGTTCACCATGTCCAGGGCACCCGCCGAACCGACATAGGGAACACGGCTGCGCGCAATCGCGCCCAGCCGATCGGGCCCGGCGGAAAGCACGCCGCCGACCAGGTGGTCGCAGACTTCGGTCGTGGTCACGTCGATCACGCCTTTCAGCATTCCGCTGTCGGCCAGCTTTTCCATGGACTGGCCGCCGGTGCCGGTGGCGTGAAACACCAGGCAGTCGTAGTCGTCTCCGAGTAGAGCAACGATCTGCGTCACACATGCAGTAGTGACGCCGAACATGGTGAGGCCGATCGCCGACTTCGCCGCCGCCTCGGGCACCTTGTTGGCCGCCATGCCGGCGATCGCGTGGGCGGCGTTGCCGAGCACCACCCGGCTGATCCGGTTCAGGCCGGCCACGTCGGTCACCGAGTACATCATGGTGATGTCGCTGGCACCCACGAACTGGCTGACGTCTCCGGCTGCGAGTGTGGATACCATCAGTTTCGGCAACCCGACCGGCAGCCTGCGCATCCCTGCGGTGACGATCGAGGTGCCGCCGCCGCCGCCGATGCCGATGACGCCGGCGATGTCGCTGCGGGCGGCCAGATAACGCGCGAATGCCTCTCCCATCGCCTCGACAGCAACACCGCGGTCGGTGCTGCCGAGGACGAATTGCGCGCCCCGCGGGTGGAATGCGGCAACTTCCGCCGCCGTCACGTCCACCGCAACCTGCGGCGCCTTGATGCCTACATCGACCAGCAGCGCAGGCACGCCTGCCGCTTCGATCAGCGATTTGACGTACTGCAGTTCCTGGCCCTTGGTATCGGCGGTGCCGACGACGTAAACGTGTTTCATCAGCTTCGGTATCTAAGAGTGTTTCCCTCATCCCCACCCTTCTGCTCCGCTTCAAGTGTTCCCTTGTCCCGAAGGGAGAAGGGCTTAATTTTCGCTCTCCGCGATACATACGGACCCTCTCCCTCCGGGAGAGGGTAGGGTGAGGGAGGCGTCGCCCGGCGTGTAAATATCAGGCGGGACAAAGAGAATGCGCAGCGACGGGTGGCCGTATGTCGAGCCCGAAGGCGAGCGCAGCCGCCGCGGCGGCCGTTCGAGTTTCCTCCTTAAAGCTGTTTTGCCGCTTCCACGTCGGTTCTGCGGCGCAGCGCGCAAAAAAGCACGGGAGCGGTTGTTTTTTTCTAAGACGCTGGTATCATATTGAGATGATCGTCTCAGGTCAAGAACAGCGTCTCACGGGCCGAAAAGACAAGGTGCGGGAGGGCAAGGCGCGGACCGACAGGGGGCCGCGTGCCCGCATGCGCAAGATCATGCTGGACGCGGCAATGCGCCTGATGCAGGACGGGCTCATTCCCTCGGTAAGCGATGTGGCGGAAGCGGCCCAGGTGTCGCGGGCAACGGCGTATCGTTACTTTGCGACCCAGGCGTCGTTGATCCAGGCGGCGGTGGACGAGGCCCTGGGCCCCATCCTGGCGTGGACGTCGGAATCGCGGGACGCGGAGGAGCGCGTCACCCAACTGGTTACTTTCGCGTATCCGCGCATGGAGTTCTACGAGGCGACGCTGAAAGCGGCGCTGCGGCTCGCGCTGGACCAGTGGGCGCGCAAGCATGCGGGTACACTCGGCGATGAGGCGCCGATGGTGCGCGGGCATCGCATTGCTTTGCTCAATTCGGCAGTTGCGCCGCTGAAGGGCAAGCTCAACCGCCAGGGGCTCGACCGCCTGACCCAGGCGTTGTCATTGATTTTCGGCACCGAGGCTTTCGTGGTGCTGAAGGACGTCTGGGGGCTGGACCGCAAGCGTGCGCAGGAAGTAGCGTTATGGACCTGCCACGCACTGATCCAGGAGGCGCTGGCCGAGGAATCCACAGGAAAAGCGCGTGCCGGCACGGCGCGCAGGAACGGCGCCCGCAGCACCAGTGCGCTGCTCAAGAAAGGAAGTCGTGTAAGGGTAAAGTAGGGCTCGGAAGCGGGAATCAGGAAGTGTATTCGGACGCGGCAGCAAGACCGCGGGCATGTTCAGGGGCAGATGGGCGGCTGAAGCAATCCGGCCAGATGCAGAAGAATGACTAACGTAACTTGGAGGGGAATCAAATGAGCAAGAAGAAATGGTCCGGCCTGCTGGCCGGCGCTGTTTTCGCGCTCGCCGGCAGCACGGCGTTTGCCGCGGAGACGCTGACCATCCTGTGGGCGCAGTGGGATCCGGCGAACTACCTGCAGGAACTGGTCAAGGACTACGAAAAGCAGAGCGGCGTAACGGTCAAGGTCGAGACCACGCCGTGGCCGGATTTCCAGACCAAGGCTTTCCGCGAATTCGCAGCACGCGGCGACGCCTACGACATGGTGGTCGGCGACTCGCAGTGGCTCGGTGCCGGTTCGACCGGGGGCCACTACGTCGAACTGACCGACTTCTTCAAGAAGCACGGCGTCGCCAAGAGCATGGCGCCAGCAACAGTACAGAGTTACGCCGAATACCCGAAGGGCAGCGCCAAGTACTGGGCGATCCCGCTCGAGGGCGATGCGACCGGCTGGTCCTACCGTAAGGACTGGTTCGAGGACCCGAAGGAAAAAGCCGCGTTCAAGAAAAAGTACGGCTATGACCTCGCGGTACCGCAGACCTGGGCGCAGATGCGTGACATCGCGGAGTTCTTCCATCGCCCAAGCGAGAAGCGTTACGGCATCGCCATC
>CAYNFN010000109.1:0-5781 GCA_964396485.1 uncultured Alcaligenaceae bacterium | reverse complement strand
CACCAGCGCGACATGGAAGAAATCCACCAGGGGGAAAATGTTCTGCACGAAAGGCGTGCGCGACGCCACAAGCAGCAGCGAGAACACGCCGGCGCCGATCAGCGCCGCGAGCCCCAGCCACAACCAGCCGAGCGCAAGCCGGCGACGTGCATCCTGCGGCACGGCAAGCACATACTCCACCCGAGGCAGCGCCGGCCACCAGGCGTGATTTCGCCACGCCCGATGTCCGAGTGTGTCGTCGCCCACCGTCGCGGGGGATTTCATCTCATGCCTCCGTTACACAGACGATCGCTTCCGATCATACGGCGGCTGCAGCGTTCAGCACCAGTCCTTCGCGAAACGCGGCGAGCGAGTGCGCGAGATCCGCCTCGTCGCCGCCGTTTGCCCACGCGATCCGCACGCGGTGACGCGGCACCTGCAGACGCAGATGCGGCTCCCTTTCCCCGGCAAGGCGCTGTTCGGTCCATTCGTTTCCGTAGCGGAAGGCACAATCGCCCTCGCGACAGCCGGTGATCAGCACGCCGTCCGCACCATCGCCGTGCCGGCCGCGGCGCAACGCGTACTCGATGAACGCCGGCGGCAGGTTGCCGATGCATGGCAGGCTGATTGCCAGAACGCCCTCGCCCGCGACCCTGCTCACATCGGCTGCACAGTCGCAGCCGATCACTACCGTGCGTGCGGGGCCGGACAGTTGCGCGAAGCCCGCGTTGAATTGCCGGCGCAGCGCATCGACCGGCAGTTGTGGCATGTCGATGCCGCTCACCAGTTCGCCGGCGCTGCGAAACGGTGTGGACGAGGGACAGGACCCGGCGCAAATGCCGCAGGAGGCGCACAGTGCCGCCTCCACCTGCGCTTGCATCTTGTACGTGCCCTTGAGCGAGTGCGGAATCAGCCGCACCGCGGAGAAGGGGCAGTCGGCGACGCAGCGGCCACAGCCGTTGCAGTCGGGCGGACTCACCTGCGCCACCGGCGCCGGTTTCGGCTGGGGCAGCAGCGGCGCCGCCGCCAGAAGCAGCGTGGCGCCGAATGCGAGCCCCCAGGTGATCGCCGGCGAGCTCTGGTACATCAGCGGATGCACGAACAGATAAAACCAGTCGAGCGCGACTTGCGCCGGCTCGGTGGCGAGATCCGCCGCAGCCCCGCTCAGAGCCGGCTTCGCCACCGACAGCGCAGCCAACGCAGCCAGCGTGCCCCAGCCGAGCCGGCGCGGCGGTGCGACGTCGGCGAAGCTGATGCGCTGGATGTGTACCCACATTGCCAGCAACAACAGCAGCGGTATGCCGATGTGCAGGAACGAGAGCAGCGAGAAGTAGCGGTCGTTGACGGCCGCGCGCGTTAGAAAGTTGCGCGCCAGGGGCTCGCCGAACAGCGGCAACGAGTCGAGCCATTCTGCGGTTGCGGTCGCCGAGAACTGCGCGACCTGGTCCCACACCAGCCAGTAGCCGCCGATGCCGGAAGCGTAGGCGAGCCACAGCAGCGGCACGCCGGTCAGCCAGGAAAACCAGCGGAAACCGCGATAGCGCGCATTGACGGTTTCCTTCGCCAGGTGCAGTAACATCACCAGGACAAATGCATCCGCGGCGTAGCGATGCAGGCTGCGCATCACTCCGCCGAGGTACCACTGATCGTGCGTCAGCCGCTCGACCGAGCTGTAGGCGTCGGTCACGCCGGTGTCGTAGAAGGCGTACAGATAGATACCGCTCACCACCATCACCCAGAAGAAATAGAAGCCGAGCGCGCCGAGGTGGCGCAGTGGATTGTCGCGGGCGCCGAAGACACGGTCGAACACGACCTCGACTGCGCGAACAGCGCTTAACGCCTGGGTCCGAGTGTTTGAATCCATTTTGGGACGGCAAGGTGAAGTTCGACGTCATTCTGTCAGTTACGCGGCAATTCCGCGTTGACCCGCGTCAAGGCCTGGTCGAGCCTCAGCGGAGGAACTGGAAACCGCTGCCGCCATGGAACTCGACCACCACGATCTGCGCCGGCGCCAGCGTCACGGTTTGCTCGCTGCGATAGTTGAATTCGCCTTTGGCGTTGTCCGAGAGACGCGCGGCCAGGCGGTGCGTGCCGGCGGGCACGACGAAGCGGCGGTACACCGATGCCGAGCCGTCGCGAGACAGGCCCGACGGCGGCAGAGATTCCCGGTACAAGCGGGCGCCGTCCAGCTCCAGCTCGACGATTACCGGCGCGCGTTCGCGCGGGCAGACCTGGCGGATGCGCATATTCGGTGGCAATTTCGCCAACTCTTCGTCGCTGCGATCGCGGCACTCGCCGACGCGCTGCGCGCCGTGGCTGAAGGACAGCTTCAGCAGCGCCTCACCGGGCGCGAGATGGATGTAAGCCGGCGCCGTCGATAAGTAGCCGATTGCCAGAGCGAACAGCCCGTAGAGCGCTGCCTGGCCGATAAATCTGATAGCGCTGTTCATCGGCATTCTCCGTTAGCCGGACGCGACTCCCGTCGAGTAGGTGAAGGCATCCGAGAAGCACGCCTCTTCCCGGAGGCCGTGAGCAATCAACTCCGGATGTGCGTTCTGGACCATCTGCATGGAGCCACAGGCATAGAGCTCGTAACCCTGCAAGGTCGGGAAATCTTCGAGGATCGCATGGTGCACCAGGCCGGTCCGCCCGCTCCAGTGGTCGTCCGGCTTCGGCTCGGAGAGTACCGGCACGAAACTGAAATTAGGGTGTTCGAGCTCCCAGCGCTCGGGCAATTTAGCCATGTAAAGATCCTTGCGCGAGCGCACGCCCCAGTACAGCACCATCGGACGTTGCGTGTTGCGTTCGAAAGCATACTCGAGCATGCTCTTGACCGGCGCGAAACCGGTGGCGCCCGCGACGAAGATGATCGGGCGGTGGCTTCCCTCCTGCATGGTGAATGACCCGAACGGCCCGCGGACGCGCAGCCGGTCGCCTACCTTCATCTGTGTGAACACGTGGGTGGTAAATCGCCCGCCGGGGATCAGACGCACGTGCAGCTCGATGAGTTCGCTCTTCCCAGGCGCAGTCGCAAACGAAAAACTGCGGGTCTCGCCGCCATGGAGAATGATGTTGATGTACTGCCCCGCGCGGAACTCGAGCGGAGTCGATCCCTGCAGCTTCAGTCGCAGCAGCATCACGTCGGGCGACAGCCGGCTCATGTGTTCGACTCTGGCCTGCCACTCGCGCTCCTCCTCCAACTCCACCTCCAGGTCCGATTGCGCACAGGCGCAGCAGAGCAACAGCTTGCCTGAACGCCGCTCGGCATCCGACAGCGCCGATTTCTGGTAAACGCCGTAATCCACGCTGCCGTGCGCGAGCGTGGCCTTGCACACGCCGCAGCCGCCATTGCGGCAGTCAAAGGGTAGTGCGATCCCCCGACGTAGTCCGGCTTCCAGCAGCGTCTCGCCGGCCCGCGCCACTGCCGACAAGTTGCCTGGATGAAACGAAATGCGGAATTCGCGAACTGCCCCGGGCCGGCGTTGCGGCGGAAGCCAAGGCACCAGCAGGAGCAGCAGCGTGGCACCGAGCGCCAGCGCCCACACCGCGCCGGCTGACCAGCCGTAGATCAGCGGGTACAGCGGCAAGTAGAACCAGTCGAGCCCGACCTGCGCAACCGCCATGGCAAGGTCGGCCCTGCCCTGGCTCACTGCGGGCTTCAGCGCGGAGAGCACCAGCAGCGCGGCGCCAAGCATCAGCGCAATCTCGCGCGGCGGATTGGTCGCGGCACGCGGCACGCGCTGGGTATGCACCCACATCACAATCAGCAGGCCGAGTGGAATGCCTATGTGCAGGAATGACAGCAGCGAGAAAAGCCGGTCGTTGACGCTGCCTTCGAAAGCGAAGTTGCGTGCCAGCGACCCGGCGAACAGCGGGAACCAGTCGAGCCATTCGGCGGTGCCGGTGGCGACGAGCTGCGCCAGCCGGTCCCAGGGCAGCATGTAGCCGTTGATGCCCGAGGCGTAGGTAAACCAGAGCAGGAATACCCCGGTCACCCACGAGAACCAGCGGAAGCCGCGGTAACGGTTGAATACGAAGTAGCGGACCATGTGCACCAGCATGGTGATGACCATGCCGTCGGCGGCGTAGCGGTGCAGGCTGCGCATGATGCCGCCGAGATACCACTGCCCGTGCGTGAGCGCCTCGACCGAGTCAAAGGCCTCGTTCACGCCGGTGTCGAAGAAGACGTAGAGATACACGCCGCTGGCCAGCGCCACCCAGAACAGGAAAAAAGTGATCGCGCCAAGGTGATAGAGCGGATTGAGCGCCTGGCCGAAGAACAGGTTGAAGCCGTTCTCCAGGCGCAGGAAAAGCCATTGACCCGCTGCTTGCAGGCGCTGGATCACGACGCCGCTGTCCTGCGAATGCTGCGGCTTCGCTTGCGGGAAAGATTGTTCATGGTCAGGGGCGAGGTCTGAGGTGCGAGGTCTGAGGTGCGAGGTTGGAGGTGTGAGGGGCGAGGTTCGAGGACTGGGGATTGAGAAGCTCTCACGCCTCACACCCCGCACCTCAGACCTCGCACCTCGAACCTCACGCCTTTCTCTGCCTTCGCCATTCTCCGAGCAAACTGAACACGACGGCGCCAAGGACCGTGAGTCCCACGAAGATTTCGACGAAGAGCGAATAGTCGAGCCGGTAGCGCCCGCTGGAGCGATCGTACACCGTGCAGAACAAGCGCACTTTCTCCATGAGCGCGCGCCAGTCGCCAGCAGGCGCAGGCGTGCCGGTAATGAGTTGCTTCAGCGGCTCGATCAGCATCGGAATGTCGAAACTGTCGCCGTAGATCTGGCGATAGATGCGCCCCTCCGCATCCAGCACCGTAACCTGGGTAACGTGGTCGAAACCCTTGGGTGTGGCGTACCAGGTGAAACCGAATTCGCGCGTGAGCGCTTCAATCGTGCCGGGGGCCGGGCTGAGGAAATCCCATTCGGGATCGGTAATGCCGTGCTGCGCGGCGAACGCATGCATTGCCTGTGGCGTGTCGAACGGCTGGTTGAAGCCGATGGTAGCGATCGCGAAGCCATCCTGCCCCAGCGCCCGCCGCGCGTCCCGGATCGCCTTGTCGAGAAAACGAACCGTGGTCGGGCATACCTGGCTGCAACCGGTGTAGACGAAGTTGACCAGCAGTGGTTTGCCGCGGTAATCGGATAGCCTTACCGCCCGCCCACGGCTGTCGGTGAACGCGTAGTCGGCGACCCGCGCACCGATCACGCTTTGGCTCACTTCGATCGCCTTGTCGGTGTCGGGGGCGGCAACCTCGGCCTTAGCACCAATCGATGCGATCACGAGCGCAACCGCAGTCAGCGATCTGAAACACCGGTGATTCATCGCATGAATATCCAAATAGGAACTCTCACCGCGGAGGATTAAACCCAAAGTCACAACCTCACCACGAAGACACGAAGGGCACGAAGACTCGCGAAGAAACGCCAAACCGGGCCTCTGTATTTATTTTCTTGTGTTACTTCGCACCCCTCAAGGGCGTACTGAACTGAGTGTCTTCGTGGTGAGCTCTATGGTTTTGACTCTTCGCCGCATCCTGCGGTTAGCGCTGTCCCGCGTACAAATCGCGATTCAATCCGATGCTGTCTATCACATAGGATGCCGATTTCCGCATTTGATTGCCGCTCTCCCTTCGTGTTTCTTCGTGCCTTCGTGTCTTCGTGGTGAGCTCTATGGTTTTGACTCTTCGCCGCATCCTCCTCAGAAATAACCTGCTAGCGCAGCGCGGCTTCGATCATTCCCGCGCCGAGCACCAACGACAGCTGCGCAAGCGAGGCGAAGAAACTCGCCATCGCATTC
>CAYNFN010000108.1:0-3471 GCA_964396485.1 uncultured Alcaligenaceae bacterium | reverse complement strand
ACTGGCGCTGTCCGCGGCCGCGACGTTAATGAAGTCGCCGTCGAACGTGAACACCCATCCACTGGCGGCTCGGCACAGTTTCCGCGCATTCGCGGCGATCGTGTCGAATACCGGTTGCACATCCTGCTGAGACTGGCTGATCACACGCAGAATCTCGCTGGTCGCCGTCTGCTGTTCCAGAGACTCGCTCAAATCGCGAGTGCGTTCCTCCACTTTCCGCTCCAGTCCCGCGTACGACTCCTGGAGACGCTCGGTCATGTTGTTGAACTCCTCGGCCAGCGCCTGCAATTCGTCGCCGCTTTTGACCTCGATCCTATGCTCCAGCGCTCCGGAAGCGATGCGTGCCGCGCCGGCGCGGAGCACCTGGATCGGCGACACCATCCGGCGCACGATGAATAAGCTCGCGCCGATGGAAATCAAAACACCCACGAACACAAGTACCACTGTACGCAATATGGATGCGTACAGTGGTGCGAAGGCCTCGGCAATCGGAAGATCTACAAAAACGGACCAGTTCAAGGGCGTGATGGCAGCGTGCGCCGAGAGGACTTCGGTTCCGCGCACGTCCCGGCCGACCATTGCCTCAACCGGTGTGCCGTCGTCGCGACTCGGTGTTGCGGCGGCCACGCGAACCTGCGGAAGCGTGGATAGATCGGTTTTCTGCAGGACCAGGCTGATGTCGGGATGCGCGATCAGCCGGCCGTTAGCGTCTATCACATAGGCGTAACCGCCTTTGCCGACTTTCAGGTTCGCGACCACGTCCCAAATGAACTTGAGGTTGGCCTCGGCAGCGACCACGCCCGCGTCCTCCCCCGCCCCGGCCATGGCAATCGTAATATAAGGCTCCGACTCCTTGCGGAAGTAAACCGGGCTGAAATAGGTCTTGCGAGCCATCGCGTCCACGAATTTCGGATCACGCGATAAATCGGAGTTGCTGCCGAGGACGTCCATCGCAAGACGCGACACCTTCAGTTGCTCCTGCCCCGTGGGGTCGATATGGCTCACCTCGGTGATGGTGGGAACCTGGCGCAGAAGCCGCAACGAATCGAGCCGCCTCTGATCGAGCGGGACGCCGCGCGGACCCCACGGCGCCTGTGCGATCCACGAAAGATCGTGTTCCAGCTCGCGTACGAACCGCTCGATCCTGATCGCCGCCGCAGCAGCTTTCTCGTACTGGATGCGGGCGAGAGCGGACTTGTTCTCCTGGTACGAGAAGTAGATTTCCACGAGGCCGCTGACAACCAGCCCGCCGATTACCAGCACGACGAGCGGCAAGGCGTACTTGAGGAAGAGGCTGCCGCGCCAGATCATTTGATTACCCTGTCGGCACGCGCCAATAGCTCGCGAGGCACATCGATTCCCAGCTCACGCGCCAGGCGCAGGTCGATAATAAGTTCGAACCTCGAGATCTGCTGGATGGGCAACTCGGAAGGTTTCGCACCCTTGAGGATCTTGTCGACGTAGCCGGCGGCGAGCCGTGCCGGTTCTCTCATGCCTGGACCGTAGGACATCAGTGCGCCGTGCTCATGATAGTCGTCGCTAGTAAAAATTGCAGGGACACGAGTCTTGCGCACCGCCGCGGCGACCTTTCCTTTATTAGAAAGATACAGGAGGTCGCCGCTCACCAGAATCGCCTCGGGCGGGCGCTTGTCCAGAGACCGCAGCACGGCGTCAAGCTCGCTGGTATTGCGTGCATCGAGAGTCTGTAGCCGTATACCCAGCGTGCGTGCTGCGATCTCCGCTTCTTCGAGCACCCTGGCCGCTATCGGGTTGGATGAGTTAACGAGGTATGTGATCCGTCTGGCTCTCGGCGCGAGCTGGTGCAGGAATTCCAATCGCTTTGGGACCAATTCTATGGAGTCTACGGACACGCCTGTGCCGTTTCGTCCCGGCTTCGCCAGGCTCACCGCGAAACCACTCGCCACAGGGTCGCCAGAACTCGCAAATACCACCGGAACTGTCGCGGTGGCCCGCATCGCCGCCGCGGCGGCCGGTGTGCCGGAAGTCACGATGACTTCTACCTTTCCTTTGACCAATGCCTCCGCTAGAGCTTGCAACTCCCGACCGGTTTCTCCACGCCGCCAGTCGATGACAATGTTCTTGCCCTCGACGTACCCCAGTTCGCGCAGTCCCTGGCGGAAACCCTCTCGGTCGGGCCACGACTCAGGTAACGGCGTTAAGAAACCAATACGCGGAGGGTCTGCCGGTGCCGCGCTGTCCGCGGCAGCACCGAGCAACAGGGCAATTCCTACGGTCAGGAAGGATCGTCTGCTCATGGCGCTAATCCTACCGTATCACCTCATCGGCACTCCTAATATCACCCTTCCTGTGCCGGCCGTTGCCGGCACCCGGAAACCAAACGCTAAGGCCGCAATGAGAAACTTCACTATCGGTTCGCAAGAAGCGCACAAGCCCTCGTCTTCAGGAGTGCTTCGTCCGCCGTCACCAAAGTCAGGTCATATACCAACGCAGTCGCCACCAGGAAGCGGTCGGCCGCGTCTCGATGCGAGGGTAAAATTTCGCGACTGCGGACGGCGACTTCGAAGTTCAGCGTTGCTTCCTGTACAGGTGTCTTGCTGAGGGCCTCAACGACCCACGCTCGAGGTTCGCCATCCAGTCTCACTCTGCCTCGCTCCGCCAGCGCCAACGTTTCCCAAATGCTGATCGGTGAAAGCCAAAGTCCATTTTCGGCCCGCTTTACCGCCGCCCGCACCCGTCGGCTCAACTTCGATGGTTCAACAAGGCTCCAGACCCAGATATGGGTGTCCAGCAGCAACCTCACCTTAAAGCCGTCCACGCGTCGTCTTCAACCACTGGCCCGACGATATCCCCCACGACTTTAGCGCGGCCCTCCATGCTGCCGAGCCACTCTGCCTTTGGCGTCTTTGGCGAAGGCGGGACTAACTCCGCGACGGGCTCACCGAAGCGGGTTATCAGGATAGGCCGGCCGGTACGTTTGACCCGTTGCAGTACGGCGAGACAGGTCGCCTTGAATCGGGATACGCTCATGGTCTCCATCTGGGCAAGCTACCATGGTCAAATATTGTGGTCAAACCGTTGCTGCGGCCCATTGCCGTATCGCCTGTTCCGCGTATACCCCCTCCCATTCCCCCCGCAAGCGTAGGACAAGGGAACACTCACCTGTACCCGTGAGGCGTATGAAGCGAAGCAGGATTAGGGTGGGGCCGAACAAGTTGCCAAACCAAGAGCCACTCGTCTCATCGGATCACCTCATCCGCCCTGAGCAGAATCGACTGCGGGATGGTGATGCCAAGCGCCTTGGCGGTTTTGAGGTTCACGACAAACTCGAACTTGGTCGGCTGTTCGATCGGGAGGTCGCCCGGTTTGGCGCCCTTCAGGATCCTGTCAACGTAACCGGCCGATCGGCGAAACAAATCGCCGAAGTTCGCCCCATAGGACATCAGCACGCCTGCGTCAGCGAACTCCCTGAACCCGGATATCACCGGTAGT
>CAYNFN010000107.1:0-3151 GCA_964396485.1 uncultured Alcaligenaceae bacterium | reverse complement strand
GGACCGATGATGGAGGAAAACCTGCGCCGGGCGCTGCTGCTGTCCCGAGGGGATCCCACCGTATTCGTAACGCGTCCGCTGAGCCTGGCGCTGCTGGTAGTCGCGGCGGCGCTGCTGATCATCGTGGTGGTGCCGGCAGTGCGCAGGAAACGCGAAGAAGCCTTCCAGGAATAGGCCGTGGCAGAGTTCTCCCGGGATCTTCCCTACCCTTCGCGACGCACCTGGCTGCGCGCGGTGATATTCGTATTTGGCGCATGCGTGGCGTGCGCAGCGCTGTCGCAGGATTATCCCAGCCGGCCGATCCGCATCATCGTGCCGTTTCCCGCGGGCGGCACCGCCGATTTGCTGGCGCGCCAGATCGGGCAGACCATGAGCGAGGCATTGCAACAGCAAGTCGTCATCGAGAACCGCGCCGGCGCGGGCGGCAACATCGGCGCGGATCTCGCAGCCAGGTCGAAGCCTGACGGTTACACGTTGCTGATGGGTACTGTCAGCACACACGCGATCAATCCGAATCTCTATCCGAATATGCCCTACGACGCGGAGAAGGGTTTCGCGCCGATCTTGTTGGTTGCCACGCTTCCCAACCTGCTGGTCGTGCACCCGTCGGTTCCGGCAAAGGACGTCGGGGAACTTATTGCGCTGGCCAAGGCAAAACCCGGTGAACTGGCGTTTGCCTCGGCCGGAAACGGAACCACTCAACATCTTTCCGGCGAATTGTTCAAGAAACTTGCCCGCGTCGATATGATCCATATTCCGTACAAAGGCAGCGCGCCTGCGGTGACCGACCTGGTCAGCGGCCAGGTACAGGTCATGTTCGACAACATCCCGGTTTCACTGCCGCAGGTTCGCGCAGGCAAGTTACGTGCACTCGCGGTCACCGGTTTGAAGCGCTCGCCGGTATTGCCGGATATCCCGACAATTTCCGAAGCCGCAATTCCCGGCTACAACATCACCTCTTGGTTTGGGCTGTATGCGCCTGCCGGCACGCCACCCCAGATCGTCGCGCGTTTGAACAAGGAAGCAAACAGGACACTGGCAGACAAGGAGTTCCGCCAGCGACTGATGGATCAGGGGATCGAACCCGCCGGCGGCACATCCGCGCATTTCGCAGCCTTCGCGCACGCCGAATCGGCGAAATGGAGCAAGATCGTCAAAGAGTCGGGCGCCCGCATCGACTGAGCCGCCGAGCCTCGGTTGCGCATGCGGGGCTTATGCAGGGCTTCCCTAGCGGCCGGCCTTGACCGCCTGCTCGCGAATCGCGGTGAGGCTGGTGCGCGTGGTGATGGCCTCCGGATCGACTCGCAGTTCCAGCAACGCCGGTTTGCCCGAGGCCACCGCCCGTTCGAATGCCGGTTCGAACTCCGCGGTCCTCTGCACCGTCTCCCCGTGCAATCCGTAGGCCCGCGCCAGCGCGGCAAAGTCCGGATTGTCGAGCGCGGTCGCGAACACCCGCGCCGGATACTCGCGTTCCTGGTGCATGCGGATGGTGCCGTACATGCCGTTGTTGATCACGACGAACACGACCGGCAGCCGATATTGCGCGGCTGTAGCCAGTTCCTGCCCGTTCATCAAAAAGCAGCCGTCGCCGGAAAAACTCACCACCACGCGGTCGGGGTGCACCACCTTGGCGGCGATACCTGAAGGCACGCCGTAACCCATCGCGCCGTTGGTGGGGCCCAGCTGGGTACGGAAACCGGTGTACTGATAGAAGCGTTGCACCCAGCCCGCGTAATTGCCCGCGCCATTGGTGATGATGGCGTTTTCCGGCAGGCGACCGCGCAGGAAGACCATCACCTCCCCAAGATCAAGATCGCCGGACATCGGGCCGGGCTTGAGGTTCTTCACATAATCCTCGCGGGCCCGATGGGTCCACTCGCGCCAGCGCGAGGAGTCCACGGACGGCAGATTTGCAGCTGCCCGGGCGAATTCCGCCATACCGGAGTTGATCATCAGTTCGGCCTGATAAACCCGGCCCAATTCTTCGTTCCCCGGATACACGTGCACGAGGCGTTGCAGCGGACGTGGGATCGGGAACAGTGTGTATCCGCCGGTGGTCATCTCGCCAAGCCGCGGGCCGATCGCCAGGATCAAGTCGGCGCTGCGTATGCGGTCCCCGAGCAACGGGTTGATGCCGATGCCCACTTCTCCGCAGTAGTTGGGGTGCCGGTTGTCGAGCAGATCCTGCCTGCGGAAACTGCATCCTGCAGGCAGGTTGTTGGATTCGATCAAGGCGCGAATGTCGTTGCACGCCTGTGCCGACCAGTCGCCACCGCCGAGAATGACCATCGGTCTATGCGCCTGCGCCAGCATGTCGCGCAACTGCTCCATGTCGGCCACGCCGGGATGCGGCTTCACCCTCTTGTAAGGCTTGGCATCCGCGACCACCGCCTGGCTGGCCAGCATGTCTTCAGGCAGCGCCAGCACCACCGGACCGGGGCGCCCCGACACCGCAGTATGAAACGCATGACTGACCAGTTCGGGAATCCGATCGGCGCGGTCGATCTGCGCCACCCATTTCGTCATTTGCCCGAACATGCGCCGGTAGTCAATTTCCTGAAACGCCTCGCGCTCGACCACGTCGCCGCCGATCTGGCCGATGAACAGAATCATCGGCGTCGAATCCTGAAACGCCGTGTGTACGCCGATGCTCGCGTTGGTGGCGCCGGGCCCGCGGGTGACGAAGCAGATTCCGGGCTTCCCGGTGAGCTTGCCGTAGGCCTCAGCCATGAACGCGGCGCCGCCTTCCTGGCGGCAGACGATCAGACGCACGCGCTCACGCGCGTCGTAAAGCGCATCGAGCACCGCGAGATAGCTTTCGCCGGGCACGCAGAACGCGTTGTCGGTTCCGTGGAGCAGCAACTGATCCACCAGAATTCGGCCGCCGTTCCGCAAAGGCATGCTCTCGTTCATCGCGCCCGTCCGTGTAGTCTGAGCGCTGGATTATACCCAAGGCATGCGCATGTCCGGATCAACGATTCGAGCCTCGTCGGCGGGATCGATTTGGATATAATGGGCCGGATTTCAAAGTATTACGCGGACCGTTCGCACTGGACGGCGGGGCGACGTACGCATAACAACAGGGAGGTCACAGCTCATGATCTGGTCCCAGGTTTACGATCCGCTGAACAATGCGGTGCTCAGCACGCTA
>CAYNFN010000106.1:0-2859 GCA_964396485.1 uncultured Alcaligenaceae bacterium | reverse complement strand
TTCGCTCCTCACCGGTAAGGTTGTGCCGTTACATGAACCATCTGCGGAACTCGCTGATCAGCACGAATGCTGTGATCACCGTTGCGCCGAGCCAGAGCAGGGCGGTCATCCAGGCGGGGGCATTGAGCTCCTTTGGCAGATAACGCTGAATCAGATAAACCGTGCCGAAGGAAATGACCGGGAGCGTCCATGCCTGCGACAAGCCGCCCCAGGTCACCATCGCCACCGGTTGCTCGCCGAAGATGAAGAACATCACCACCGGGATGACGGTCAGCACCACGATGAAGATATCGCGCCAACGCGTGCGCGCCTTGTAGTCGTCGTGCTCGAAGACGCCCTGCAGGCGCATGAAATCGGCCAGCATGCGCGAGTGGCCCGCGGTGGCGGCGAAAATGGTGCCGTAGAGAATGACGATGGCACCCACGTAGAACACGTATTTCGCCCAGGGGCCGAGGGTCTGGGTATAGATATTGGAAAGGATCGGGATCATGTCGCTGGTGGCAGGTACCAGACCCATGCCGTGCAGAATTCCCGCGCCGAGCAGATAGAACGCGACCGTGGCCACGGTGTAGATAATCATCGAGAAAATGACATCCACGTTCATGACGTGCACCCAGCCCCTGGCGCGCCGGCGCCACGCTTCCGAATTCTCGTGCGGGCCGGTGTAGCGCGCGTAGCCCTTTTCCACGCACCAGTAGGTGTACATGTAGAGTTCGGTCGCGCCGACACCGGTAATGCCGAACGTGGCGAGCGCGATGGCCACGCCCGCGGCCGGCAGTTCGAACTTGAAGCCGGCTGCGATGTCGCCCCACGAGAAATATTCAGGCATGCGGGTCAGCACCACGGCCGCGAGCAGGGTGATCAGCGTGAACAGGCCGACCTTGATCATCGCCAGCCGCTCGATGCGCTCGTAAGCGCCGCCCAGCAGCAGGATGAGCGTGAGCACGAAGAAGGCGATCACCCACCACATCACCTCGATGTCGGTGATAATCTTCATGACCTGCGACACGCCGATGAACATTGCGCTGATCTGGAACAGCGTCGTGAAAACCATCGCGATCCAGGCCCAGAGCACCCAGTTCACCTTGCCGATTTTCCCGGGAATACGGTTGAATGCTTCCAGGCCGGTTTCGCCGACCGCAATGGTGTAACGGCCGAGGAAGGCCTGCACCACTGCTTTAATAAGGCAGCTCAGGACGATCAGCCACATCACTGTGTAGCCAACTTTGGCGCCGAGCGTCGTGGTTGCTATCAACTCACCGGAGCCGACGATCGACGCTGAAAGCACGATCCCCGGGCCGATTTTTCTCAATATCTTGCCCAGAGTCGTGGGCGGTTCGAGTACGTCTTTGGGATTCAGTGCATAGGGATCGAAAAGACCCTTCTCGACAGCCTTGTCGATCGGTGTGGACGCCGTGGTCATGTTGTTCTCCTCCGTAATTTATGATTTTTCGTCGCGTCTCTGTGGACGCGATACCTACCCGGACGGGCGCCCGGTCATGCCGGCCAACCGGGCGTAAGGTAACACAGGGGTGAGGCGTGAGGCGAGAGGCGTGAGGCGAGAGGGGAGAGGCAAGAAGCACCAGGCTAGAGGCAAGAGGCGTGAGGAGTGAGGGGTGAGGTCTAAGACGCTAGAGCCAGGACATTGGACAGAACGTGTAGTAGTCGCAACTCCATCTGACAGACAATATTCGCTTCTTGGGAATTTTAGAACGACGAACGACAGGCAAAAGCCGGCCATGACCGGACCGTCGAGAATTTCCTCCATAGCAGACACTCGATCCGCACTATCATTACCTTTGCGGACACACGTGCTCGGAGCATAAACAATGAATCAACCTGTTGTTGCGCGTCGGCACGTTCTGCGCTTTTCAATAGTCCTGACCGGTGGGTCCGTTGAATAACTGTTAGAGGGCGCAGCCCTCGTAGGCGCCGCGTTCGACATTGATGTATCCTCGCATTTACTACTTATAGCGCCCGGAGCACCATGTCCGACATCGATCGTCTCAAGGAACAACTCGTCTATCTCAGGTTCTGGCAGGGGATAATGGTGGTAACAGAGATCAGCTTAGTCGGGTGGCTCGCTTCAACGGCTAATAGCGCAACTCCTACGCTGTATGTTTTTCGCCATCGTCGGTATCGTCTTGCTCGGACTGGGCATCTTCCTGCTCCATCGCCAAATCGAGCGCCGTATCGAACAGATCGGAAGGTTATAGCCATGGACATTTTCGTCGGTATCGTCATGCTTGCCGTCGTGCTCCTCTTCGTCGGTATTGCACTTGACGCCGCCCGCCGCGCCAAATAGCGCCTTCTAACCCCGCGGTGAAGAGCGACGCTTTTCGCCAGGCGCGGCGCGCGTGCGCCCGCGCGCCTCACCGCGAACGTTGGGCGTCACAAAGGAGGCGGACGTGAAGCTGAATCATCTGGGCGTACTGCGCACCGATGAGGTGACAGGGTGATCCGACGCCTTTCTCGCCGAGCGTTTGTGAGCAGTCTTGCCGCACTGGCCGCCAGCCCGGCAATTGTATTTAAACCGCAGACTGCCTACGCCCAGCAGCCGGCATTACCGCGGCGCATCGGGGTCCTCCTCGTGCTCTTCTCACCCGAGAGCAAGGAGGCTCAGGCGTTCCGACAGGGGCTACGGGACGCGGGCTACGCCGAGGGACGCGATGTGATGATCGAATGGCGATCCGCCAACGGCGACTACGATCGGATATTGGCGTTGGTTGCCGATCTGGTCCAGAGCAAGGTCGATGTAATCCTCGTGGAGACCACTCGTGCGGCGCTCGCAGCCAAACGCGCGACCAGTACGATCCCCATTGTCATGGCGCTCGTCGCCGATCCAGTCGGGTCCGGTCT
>CAYNFN010000105.1:0-2100 GCA_964396485.1 uncultured Alcaligenaceae bacterium | reverse complement strand
CGAGATAGCGCATGAAGCGCGCCTGGTAAACCGCCGTGATCGAACCCAGGCCCATCGAGCCGGTGGGGAATTGCCAGAACTCCGGCATCAGCCAGGGGTGGCAGTACGAGGCCAGACCCTTGCCGCCGGTCTCGCGACGGTAGTGGTCGAGGTTTTCCTCGGTCAACCGGCCCTCGAGGTAGGCGCGGGCGTAAACGCCGGGCGCGGAGTGCGGCTGGAAGTAGATCGCATCACCGTGCTGGCCGGCGCGAAAGAAGTGGTTGTAGCCCACCTCGAAAAGATCCGCGGACGAGGCGTAGGTGGCAATGTGGCCGCCGAGTTCGGGGTGGGCGCGATTCGCGCGCACCACCATCGCCAGCGCATTCCAGCGCACCAGCGCGGATAGCCGTGCTTCGATCTCTGCATTGCCAGGGAACTGCGGCTGGTCGGCGAGCGAAACCGTGTTGGCATACGGCGTGTTCAGCACCGGCGGCATCGGCACGCGCATCATGCGCGCGTGATCCAGCAGTTTTCTGAGCACGAAGGTGGCCCGCTCCGCGCCTTCCTTCTCGACCACGGCGTCGAAAGCATCGAGCCATTCCTTGGTCTCGACCGGATCGAGGTCCTGGGTGAGAACGCGCCACAGGCCGGAAACGCTGATGTCGGAAAGGTCGGTCATGCGATTTCTCCTCGCGGCCGGCGCATCAGGCGATGGCGGCCCGGTATTCGATTCTCGAAATCGGAATGCTAACCCTATTCACGAAGCACGTGGTTTCGTATAACCTATCAAAATCAAGAAAATAAAGCATAGATGGCTGTGAATCATCAATGAAACAGCATGAAATGCCGGATTTGCAGCTTGACGCGATAGACTGGCGGATCCTCGGCCTGCTGCAGGGCGACGCCCGCCTGTCCAATGTCGAGCTCGCCAAGGCGGTGGGGCTGTCGCCTTCGCCCTGCCTGAACCGGGTGCGGACGCTGGAGGAGGGGGGCTACATCAGCCGCTACGTGACGCTGCTCGATGCGCTGCGGGTCGGGCTCAAGGTGAGCGTGTTCATCCAGGTCACGCTGGAGCGGCAGATCGAGCCGGCGCTCGGGACTTTCGAGAAGGCCATCCGCGGACGGCCCGAGGTCATGGAGTGCTATCTGATGACCGGCGACGCGGATTACTTGTTGCGCGTGGTGGTGCCCGACATTCAGGTTCTCGAGCACTTCATCCTCAACTTCCTCTCTCGCGTGCCGGGGGTGGGCAACATCAAGTCGAGCTTTGCGTTGAAGCAGGTGAAGTACCAGACTGCGCTGCCGCTGCCGGCGGCAGCAGGCACGACGCGCGAGGCACGAGGCACGAGGCGAGCGGCGAAGAAGCGTAAGGTCTAAAGGGCAGTGCTGCGTGCTGGGTGCTGTGATAAACCGGCTGGCCGGTGGCCAGCATCAAGAGCGTTGACGCAGAGAACGCAAAGAGACGCAAAGGGCGCAAAGAACTGCAAGAAAGGATTCACTTCAATACCCCCTTGAGGGGTACGAGAAGGAAGGCGTGAAATATTTGACTCTGGACAACCGGCGATTAGACTTTGCCCGTCACTCGTCACTCGTCACTCGTCACTGTCCCTCGTCACTCGTCAATCGTCACCCACAACAGTGATTCGCCGCTGCAAAGACACGGATTTCCGCGCCATCGCCGAGATCATCAACGACGCCGCGCAAGCCTACCGCGGCGCGATTCCGGCCGACTGCTGGAACGATCCGTACATGCCGGAACAGGAACTGCGGCATGAACTCGCGAGCGGTGTGGTGTTTTGGGGCTACGAGGAGAATGGCGAATTGGTCGGCGTGATGGGCATTCAGGATGTCGCCGATGTCACGCTGATCCGCCATGCCTACGTGCACACCGCACACCGCCGTCACGGGATAGGCGCCGCGTTGCTCTCCCATCTGCGCAGGCTTGCCGACAAGCCGATCCTGATCGGTACCTGGAAAGCCGCAACCTGGGCGATCCGCTTCTACAGAAAGCATGGTTTCGGCGTGGTACCGGAAGAAGAAAAGAATCGCCTGCTTAGGAAGTACTGGACGATTCCGGACCGTCAGATCGAGACCTCGCTGGTGCTGGCGGAAGCGCAGCGT
>CAYNFN010000104.1:0-8252 GCA_964396485.1 uncultured Alcaligenaceae bacterium | reverse complement strand
CGGTCTGGCGAATGACACCATCGTCATGTATTCAACGGACAACGGCCCGCACTACAACACCTGGCCAGACGCCGGCACCACTCCGTTCCGCAGCGAGAAGAACTCGAACTGGGAAGGCGCCTATCGCGTGCCTGCTTTCGTCCGCTGGCCCGGTCACTTCCTCGCTGGCGAGACCCTCAATGGCATCGTCTCGCACGAGGACTGGCTACCCACCTTTGCCGCCGCCGGCGACACGGACGTGAAGGCAAGGCTGCTCAAGGGCACGACGATCAGCGGCCGCACCTACAAGAACCATGTCGACGGCTACAACCTGCTCGACTACCTGAGCGGCAAGGTGAAGAATTCGCCGCGCAACGAGTTCATCTACGTGAACGACGACGGGCAGATCGTCGCGATGCGCTACCATGACTGGAAGGCGGTGTTCCTCGAAAATCGCGGCGTGGCCTTCGGCGTGTGGCGCGAGCCGTTCACCGAGTTGCGCATCCCGTTGCTTTTCAATCTGCGCCGCGATCCGTTCGAGCGCGCCCAGCACAACTCGAACACCTACAACGACTGGTTCCTCGACCGGCCCTTCGTGATCGTGCCGCTCCAAACCATAGCCGCCAAGTTTCTCATGAGCATGAAGGACTATCCGCCCAGCCAGACGCCGGGATCCTTCAACCTGGATAAAATCCAGAAACAGATCGAAGGCTCGACCAGCGGCAAGTAGCCCTCCTCCCGGAGAAAAAGAAACAAAGGAGAAACAAAGGTGAAGAAACAAAGGTGTCAGGAACCTTTAAGTCATTCGGTGCAGACTGAAGAGGAAGGCTGCGTTGCAGATGGAGAAAAAGGTTCCTGACACCTTTTCCCCTTTCTGACACCTTTCCCCCTTTCCATCCTGATAATCCTGTTCATCCTGTCAAATCTTGATCAGACAGGATTTACAAGATGGACATGATAAAGGCGCACAACAGAAAGTGTCCTCGTCCCATCCTGATAATCCTGTTCATCCTGTCGAATTATGAAGTGAAGAAACATGAACAGGTGGCAGCAAAGGTAGCAGAGAGTTTTTTCTCTGTGTTCTCCGCTATTCTCTGTTCAAATGACCTGCGAGTTGCCGAGTAATCCTGGAGGATTGGAAGATGACGAAGCATAAGACGTTGAGTTTGGCGGCCATCGCAGTGATGGCTCTGGCATTCGCCACCGGGTGCGACGGCCCGGGATCGAAGACGGCCCCGGCACAGCAGGCCGCGGGCGAATCCGACGTCGTAGTTAAGGGCGCGTTCGATCACGCAGACGGCGGCGACCCCAACATCGCTCGCAAACCCGACACCCCGGCGCAGGTCGAGGTGAAGAAGAAATATTCACCCTACGCCCAGCGCAAGTACCCGACGCGGGTATTCTTTGGCGACACGCACCACCACACCGCCAACTCCGGCGATGCCTTCATGGGCGGCAACAGACTCAGCCCCGAGCAGGCTACCGCTTCGCGCGCGGCGAGGAAGTAATTTCGTCCTCCGGCGTGCCGGCAAAGCTCTCGCGCCCGCTCGATTTCCTGGTCGTTTCCGACCATGCCGAAGGTCTAGGCGTGATAACCCAGGTCTATGAGGGCAACCCGGCGTTCGCTTCGGACGCCACGCTTGCTCGATGGGGCAAGGCAATGAAAGCCGGTGGGGACGAGGCGGCGAAGACGATGCGCGAACTGGTCTCCGCGCAGGCCAACAACAAGCTTCCGGCGCCGGTAAAGGATCCGAAGATCGTCGGCCCTATCATGAAGTCGGTCTGGCAGCAGTACACCGCCACGGCCGAGAAGTTCAACGATCCCGGCCGCTTCACCGCGATGATCGGCTACGAATGGACCTCGGTGCCGGGCGGCAACAACCTGCACCGCAACGTGCTGTTCCGCGACAACAAGGACAAGGCCGACCAGATCATGCCGTTCTCGGCCTGGCAGAGCGAAGACCCGGAAAAGCTCTGGGCCTGGATGGCCAAGTACGAGGCCAAGACCGGCGGCAGGCTGCTGGCGATTGCGCACAACGCCAACCTGTCCAACGGGCGCATGTTCGAGGCGGTGGACTTCGCCGGAAAGCCGCTGAGCAAGGACTACGCCGAGCGCCGCGCGCGCTTCGAGGTGCTGCAGGAAATGATGCAGACCAAGGGCAACAGCGAGACACACCCGCTGCTGTCGCCGAACGACGAGTTCGCCAACTACGGCGTCGCTGGCTGGGAAATCGGCAACCTGACGCTGGAGGAAGGCAAGCCGCTCTCCCGCGAGATGATGCCGACCAACTACCTGCGCCCGGGCCTGCTGCAGGGGCTGATGCACGAGAGCAAGCTCGGCGCCAACCCGTTCAAGTTCGGCTTCATCGGCGGCACCGACGTGCACAACTCACTGACCTCGATCGAGGAAGACAACTTCTACGGCAAGCACGTCAACCAGGAACCGAGTCCGAATCGCTGGGAGCATGTCTCCAAGAAGGGCTTCGGCAAGACACTCTACACTTGGCACTACACGGCGGCCGGCTACGCGGCGGTGTGGGCGACCGAGAACACGCGCGAAGCGCTGTGGGACGCGATGAAGCGTAAGGAGGTGTACGCCAGCTCGGGCACACGCATGACCGTGCGCTTTTTCGCCGGCTGGGACTTCACGGCCGACGACGCGCGCTCGCGCTACATTGCCGAGACCGGCTACGCCAAGGGCGTGCCGATGGGCGCTGATCTTCCCAAGGCGCTGTCCGGGGCGAAGGCGCCTACTTTCCTCGTCGCGGCGCTGAAGGACGCGCAGGGCGGCAATCTCGACCGCATCCAGATCGTCAAGGGCTGGGTCGACAAGGCCGGCAAACTGCAGGAGAAGATCTACAACGTGGCCTGGGGCGACGCGCAGCGCCGCAAGCCGGGCAGGGATGGCAGGCTGCCGCCGGTGGGCGACACGGTGGACGTGGCGCGCGCCACCTGGACCAACACCATCGGCGATCCCGAGCTCGTCGGCGTGTGGAAGGACCCCACCTTCGATCCGTCGCTGCGCGCGTTCTACTACGCGCGCGTCATCGAGATCCCAACGCCGCGCTGGACGGCCTACGATGCGATGCGCTTCGGCATCAAGATGGCGCCCGAGGTGCCCATGAAACACCAGGAACGGGCGTGGTCATCGCCGATCTGGTACACGCCGGGCAAGTAAGAGTTGGAGATATAAGATGCGAGATGCGAGTTCCGGGATGCGGGATGCGGACTGTGAATCTTGTATCACGAATTACGCATCACGAATCATGCAGGGATTACGAGAGTCAGGCTATAAGGGTAAACCCTTGCTCTCTAAAATGCTTATCGAAGGCGAAGACGGTGTTGATCCCCGCGGCGCGCATGACCTCAAAACTGACACAATCCACCAGGCTGAGATTCCGTCTTGATGCAGACAGAAGGGCCGCGACCCCGGATCGATGCGTACCCGATGCAACAAACTCAATGTTGATCAACGGGAGAACATCATCATGAAATGCTCGCATCGCTTCCATGCCGAGGCGATTTTGCAAAAGCGCAAATGTTTCCACCAGAACATAATTGCTCGTCACCAGCGTGTGCGCAGCCTTCAACAGTTCAATCCACGCCCTCTTGGCTTTCGGATGATGGGCATCATCCCTGTCGAGCACGGCATAGAAGGCGGAGGTATCGATGAAGATCCTCATTTCCCGTATGCATTCGCTAGATACTTATCGTGTCCTTTGGCGATATCCTGCTTTCCGGAGCGGAATTTTCCGACGATCTCGGTCGCCCGCTTCAGCCTCTCTTCAGGATCGGCGACCGTGCTTGACTTGACCATGATATCGACGGCGCGCCGTATCAGCTCAGCGACGGATACGTGACGAGAGAGAGCGATTCTCTTGACAGCTTTTGCCTGTTCCTCGGTGATTTGGATCTGTGTTCTGACCATAAGACCTCCAGTGATTACACTTATGATGAAATGATAACAAATGGGGCGACGACTTTCAATCGCGCCATTCTTCCTGGTAATCCTGTTCATCCCGTCAAATAGATTATGAAACGACTACTCAAGGAGCCGTTGCTGCATTTTCTGCTGCTCGGCGCGCTGTTGTTCGTGGCCTACGGCGTGCTCAATCGCCGTGACGAATCCCGCGCCGGGCAGATCGTGGTCACGCAGGGCAAGCTCGAAAACCTGCAGGTCTCGTTCAGCCGGGTTTGGCAGCGGCCGCCGACGTCGCAAGAGCTGCAGGGGCTGGTCGAAACCTGGGTCCGCGAAGAAGTCCTGTACCGCGAGGGCCTCGCGATGGGGCTGGATCGCGACGATCCGCTCGTGCGGCGCCGAATCGCGCAGAAGATGGACTTCATCGCCGCCGGGCAGGGTGTGACCGCGCCCACCGAGGCCGAGCTGCAGGCCTGGCTGGATGCGCATCCTGACGACTACCGTGTAGAGCCCAAGTACTCGCTGCGTCAGATCTACTTCAATCCGTCGCGGCATGGCGGCCGGCTCGAGGCCCACCTCGCAGCGGCGCTGGCCGCGCTCGGGCGTGGGGCTGCGGTCGAAGGCGACTCGACCCTGCTGCCGGCCACGCTGGACGACGCTACGGAATCCGAGGTGGCGCGGACCTTCGGCGGCGGATTTGCGCAGGCGCTCGCCAGCCAGCCGGTCGGCGGCTGGCGGGGCCCGCTACGCTCGGAATACGGCATGCACCTCGTTCATCTGCGCGCGCGCGATGCCGGCCGCGTGCCGGCGCTGGCCGAGGTCCGGCCGGCGGTGGAGCGCGACCTGCTGGCTGCCCGTGCGAGGGATGCCAACGAGGCTTTCTATCGCAAGCTGCGCGCTCGCTACACGGTGCGCGTCGAAGAGTTGGCGGCAAGCGCTAACCCTGAAGTCAATTCGGTGGCGAGCGCCCGATGACGGTGGCCTGTTTCCGTGTGGCGCGTTGGGTTTTCGCGCTGCTGCTGTGCGCCCTCGCCTGGATGGCCCATGCGGACGTGTTCCGCCCGGCTTACCTCGAACTGCGCGAGGCCGGCGATGGGCGTTACGACGTGCTGTGGAAAGTGCCCGCGCAGGGGGACCAGCGGCTGGCACTCCAGGTGCGCTTTCCGGAGGGCACGGCGCTGTTGTCCGAGCCGCTGGCTGTGCTCAACGACGGCGCCTACGTCGAGCGCTGGCGGATCCGGCGCGAGGGTGGATTGGTCGGGCAACCGGTGCGCATCGAGGGCGTTGCCGGCGGCGTGACCGACGTCATCGTGCGCATCGAGCGCGTGGACGGCACCAGCCAGGTCGAGCGCCTGCTGCCTGAGCAACGGGTATTCATGGTGAAGGCGCCCACCGGCACCGGCGAGGTAGCCTGGTCGTACCTGGTGCTGGGCGTCGAACATATCCTCGGCGGCTTCGATCACCTGCTGTTCGTGCTGGCGCTGCTGCTGCTGGTGCGCGGCGGAATGCGCATCGTTACCACCGTCACGGCCTTCACCGTGGCGCACAGCATCACCCTCACGGCGGCGACCCTGGGGTGGGTGCACGTGGCCGGGCCGCCGGTGGAGGCAACCATTGCGCTCAGCATCGTGTTCGTCGCCTCCGAAATCGTGCACGCCTTGCACGGCCGCCCGGGCCTGACCGTGCGCGCGCCGTGGTCGGTGGCGTTCATCTTCGGCCTGCTGCACGGTTTCGGCTTCGCCGGCGCGCTCGCCGAGGCCGGCCTGCCGCAGACGGCGATCCCGGTGGCATTGCTGATGTTCAACGTCGGCGTCGAGCTGGGCCAACTGCTGTTCGTCTTCGCGGTGCTCGCGGTGCGGGCCGGCGTGTTCCGCCTGGCGGTGCGCTGGCCGGCCTGGTCGCCGTACCTGGCGCCTTACGCGATCGGCACCGTTGCCATGTTCTGGGTGATCGAACGCGTGGGTGGGTTCTAGGCCGTGGGTCTTACACGCACACCAGTGTGGGTCGCTGCGTTCCTGGCCGCCGTCATGGGCAATGCGCTCGCCCAAAGCTCGGTTACCGGCACTGCAAGCTACCGCGAGCGCATCGCGTTGCCGCCGGATGCGGTGTTCGAGGCGACGCTCGAGGACGTTTCCAAAGCCGATGCGCGCGCCGAGGTGCTCGGCCGCGCGACGATCGAGCGCCCCGGCGCGCCGCCGTTCCGGTTCACGATCGATTATGATCCGGCTCGCATCGAGCCGCGCCATCGCTACGCGCTGCGCGCGACGATCCGGGCGCGTGGCCGCTTGCTCTTCACCACCGACACACACTACCCGGTGCTGACGCATGGCGCGCCCGAGTCTGCAGATCTGTTGTTGCGCCGGGTCGGCGGCGAGGCGGCTACTGTGCCAGCAGCTCCAACCGTAACGGAGCCTCTTGAGAACACCTACTGGAAGCTCGTCCGTCTACGGGACGAGCCGGTCATCGTCGAGCGGAACCAGCGCGAACCGCACATCATTTTGCGCGCGGAAGGCCGGCGCGTCGCCGGATCCGGCGGCTGCAACAATTTGCTCGGGGGCTACCGGCTGGACGACAATCGCATCGCTTTTGAGAAACTCGCCTCGACGATGATGGCGTGCGTCGCGGGGATGCAACAGGAGCAGCGCTTTCTTGGGGCGCTGGGTGAGGCCGCAAGCTGGCGCGTGCTCGGCTCGCACCTCGAGCTTTTCGACGCTGACGGCGCGCTCCTCGCGCGGCTCGAAGCGCGCCATATGGAATAGGGAACGGGAAATAGAAAATAGGGAATAGGAAATGGGAAATAGGGAATGGGAAATAAGGAATTTTGATGCGCGCTCTTAGCACAACACCGAGGAAGCCATGATCTCCTTCTTGCTACGCGTTAGTTGCTACGGTATTCGCACGATGATCGCGATCGCGGCCTTGATGCTGCCGTTGGGCGCGGCGACGGCTGCGCTGCCTAACCCGCAGACGCAGCAGGCGTCTGCCGGGACAATCGAGAGGGCTCCTGTCGTCATCGACGGTGAGGTGCTGTTCCAAATACGCGGCATTTCGAGCTACCCGGCGAAACAGCGTGCCGATGGGGTCGCAGGGAGAATCAGGGCGATCGCGCGCGACGAGTCTGTCCCCGTATCCGAGCTCCGGGTGGTGGAGGCCCAGGAGCGCTCGGACATTCTCGCGGGTGAGCGGCACATCATCTCGGTATTCGATGGCGATGCCGAGGCCGAACAGGTGGGGCGCCGCCAGCAGTTGGCGGAGTTTTATCAGGCCAGCGTTGTAAAAGCCATCGAGCGCTTCCGTCACGAGCGCAGCCGTGCGTATCTGGGACAGCAGGCTGTTCACGCCGCCCTCGCGATTGGGCTGCTGATTGCGCTTCTGATGGCGATGCGATGGACTTTCCGGCGCCTTGAGCACGCGGTTGAGCGGCGGTTGCAGGTACGCCTGAGGGAGCTGGAAGCCAAGTCGTACAGGTTGCTTTCGGCCGAGCAGATCAGGAGCACCTGGCAGAGTGGGCTACGGACGGTCCATTTTCTGATTGGCTTAGTGCTGGTTCTTACATGCCTCGACTATGCACTGAGCCTGTTTCCCTGGACGCGGCCGATCGCGCGGCACGGGGCAGACCTGCTTCTTGACCCGCTAAGTACGATGTGGAACGGGCTCGTCGAAGCCTTGCCGGGATTGGTCTTTATCGCGATTTTAGTCATCGTCACGCGCTACGTCCTGAAACTCACCCAGCTCTTTTTCGGTGGAGTCGCGCACGGCACGATCAAGCCGGCGGGATTTGAACAGGAGTGGGCGTGGCCGACGTACCGCCTCGTGCGAATCGCGATCATTGGCTTTGCGTTGGTGATGGCTTATCCCTACATCCCGGGCTCGGATTCCGAGGCGTTCAAGGGCGTCTCGATTTTTTTTGGACTGCTGATGTCGATTGGGGCGGCTTCGATGGTTGCCAACAGCGTCGCCGGCTACGCGCTTATCTACCGGCGCGCGTTCAAGGTCGGAGACCGGATCAAGGTGGGCGACGTGGTAGGTGACGTCGTCGAGATGCGCCAGCAGGTAACACAACTGCGGACTCCGAAGAACGAGGAGGTCACCATCCCCAGCTCGCTGATCCTGAACAGCCATGTCGTCAATTACAGTTCGCTCGCCCGCGTGCAGGGACTGATCCTGCACACCACCGTTGGCATCGGCTACGAGACCCCCTGGCGGCAGGTCGAGGCGATGCTGATCGAGGCGGCGAACCGCGCCGAGGGCCTGCTGCGCGAGCCGCCGCCATTCGTATTGCAGAAAAGCCTGGGTGACTTTTGCGTGACCTACGAAATCAACGCCTATTGCGATCGCCCGCAAGAGATGGCGA
>CAYNFN010000103.1:0-9538 GCA_964396485.1 uncultured Alcaligenaceae bacterium | reverse complement strand
CCAGGACTTCGGTGCTTCCGCTCGCCAGCCATGTCGCAGCCAACAGGCAGGCCGATGCAAGCAGCCTTGTTCCTCTGGTCGCACGCCGTTTCCGGTATGGCTTCTCTCGATTGGATTCAGGGGGCACGCGCCGCCTCCGCTGAAATAGGCCGGGCTGGCTTGCGCGAGATCACCCGCCCGATTTGCACAGCGATCAGTGGTCGTGATCCCACGGATTGTGCTTCACTTCCGGCGGGATCCAGACTGTTTGATAGACCTTCTGGAGCTCTTTCTCCTTGGCGATTTCGTCGCTTTCCGACAGCTTCGCGTACTTGGCTTGCGTCGGACTGGAGTGGTTGCGGGTATTCAGGCTGGGCGCCGACAATACCTTGCGCAGTTCGCCTTTGCACTTGGGGCAATGCTCGGGGCGCGGATCATTGATGCCGTGACGCGTCTGGTAAATGACGCGACAGGGGTCGCAGGCATATTCGTACGTTGGCACTTCGTGTCTCCGGCAGTTGTTCGCAAATCAATGGGGCCGACTCCGCCTGGAACCGGCCCCATCGATGATACCCGGCTTGCTCTAAGCGTAGCTGGTCTTGTTGGCCAGTATTTCGGCTTTTGCCTGCATTGCGGACTGCTTGTCGATGTTCCAGATGCGCGCTGCGTTCTCGCCGAAGACCTTGCGACGGATTTCGTCGGTGATCTTCGGATAACCATGACCCTCGACCAGTTGATCGGGAATCTGGAAATTGCGGAACGCCTCGATCTGCCACTGCGGATTGCCCCACAGCAGCGAGTCCGTGCCCCACATCACGTAATCGGGACCCAGATCACGCAACAGGCTGCCGAGCACATGAGCGCACTCCAGCGGCCGGCTGGTGACGGTCGCGGCGAACGTCGAACCGATTTCGCAGTACAGGTTCTTGCGCTGCGGCTTGAATCCCTTCATTGCCCCAATTTCGGCGTGGTACGGCCAGGCCGAGTGATAGGCGATGAAGTTGATGTCGAGGAAATCGTCTGCTGCGGCGTCGAAGTCCTCCGCGTGCGCATAGCGAGCATAGAACTGACCGAATGGAATGCCCTTGTGGCAGCCGACGTTTTTAATGCCCAGCTTGCGGCACTTCTCCCAGATCGGGTAGGCGAGTTTCTCGTCGTCGAACCACCAGCCTTTCTTCTTGGTGGAGTCGAAGGTATAGAGCTTGAGGCCGGAAATCTTATATTGCTCGACATACTGCGTCAGTCGATCCAGCGTCACGCTCAGACCCTGGTTCGGGGTCAGGCCACCCGCCAGCATGACGGTCGATTTCGGCCATTTGTTGCGCACCCCGACCTGATACTCCATCGGGATCATGTCCTTGCCGCCGTAATCCTCGCGGAATCCGAACGGGTTGAACACGCCGACGGTGGTGTCGCTTTCCTGCAGAATCAGCTTACCGTAATTCTCGACGTTCATGTCGCGGGTGCCGTTGGGCAGGCCAAAGGCCTTGCCCAGATTGTCCAGCAGATCCACGAACCACATGCCGCGCTCGGTAGTGTTGACGCCGAGTTGATAGTGTTCCGGGCGGGTACAGACGTGCGTATGAACATCGACGATGAAGTCGCTGCTGGCGCGAGCGACCTGGATGGCTTCGCTCTTGGCGCCGGCGTCGGCGGCTTCGGCGGCACCGACTTCGAAGAACTTCATTCCCGTGACTTCGTTGGCGGCGAGCATCGCCGCCGAGAAACCCAGGGAAGACTTGATGAAATTGCGGCGGGAGATGCCGGCCTTCTTGGCGTAGCCGTCCATCTTCTCGGAGATCTTCGGACCCATGCCCCCGGTGAGGAACAATGAGGTGCCGACTTCGTTACCGTTTAACGGGTCTTTGGGTTGTTCCTCAAAGCCCTTGAAGTGCTGCAGGATATTGAACTCCATCGCGCTCCTCCTCCGTGACTGTTATCAAAATTTCTATTTTGACCACAGGACGGCTTGCCAGAAAACCGGGCAGGCCGCCCATTCCGACACCGACAACGCAATGCTTATTTTCGGTCACGCTACTCTTCTCGAACGCGCGTTGCAACGCCTGCCCGGCGGCGCGGCGGGATGCGGGGGGATGCGGCGAAATTCAGGGGTGTGTTCCTGGGAGGAGTTCGCCCATCGACAGGTCGTGCGGCCACGAAATCGCAAAAAAACAACCGTTTCGGTGTAGCACTCGCGGCGGAAGACTGCCAGTCCGGATCGTTCACAGGACAGCGGGAAACGCGGCACCGGTGATGCGGCAGCGCAGCACCTGCGGCGACGCGGATCGCATTACGATTCGATATCTGTCAACGTTGGATGTACCACTGCCGGAATTACCAATGATCAGCAGAGTCTGGCACGGATGGACCAGCCGGCAGAATGGCGACGCCTACGAAAGGCTGCTTCGCGGCGAAATTTTCAAGGGAATCGAGCACCGCGACACCCGGGGTTACCGCGGCATCCATCTGCTCAGGCGCGACGTACCTGAGGGAGTCGAATTCGTAACCGTCATGTGGTTTGATTCGCTCGCTGCGGTCAAGGCGTTCGCAGGAGAGGAATTTGAAGCCGCGGTGGTTCCGCCAAAGGCGCGCGAGCTACTGTCCCGGTTCGACACGCGCTCGGCGCATTACAATGTCCTTGTCGTACCGGAGCAATGAGAGATGAGCAAAGTCCAGAAACCGGAGCAAGAGTGGCGCAAAGCGCTGACGCCGGAGCAATACCGCGTGCTGCGCGAGGAAGGCACCGAGCGCCGCTTCACCAGCCCGCTCAACAGCGAATACGGCAAGGGCACGTTTGTCTGCTCCGGCTGCGGGCAACCGCTGTTCAGGTCGGACATGAAGTTCGACAGCAAGACCGGCTGGCCCAGCTTCTTCACCGCGATTCCCGGCGCGCTGGTAACCAAGGCGGACCGCACGCTGTTCATGGAGCGAACCGAATACCATTGCGCCAACTGCGGCGGCCACCAAGGACATGTTTTCGAAGACGGCCCCGATCCGACCGGCCTGCGTTACTGCAACAACGGCGTGGCGCTCAAGTTCGAGCCTGATTGACGGGATTCGCGAGCGGCGAGTTGCGCTAGCCTGGATAATTCATGAGGGACTCGGGATGATGGCGAGTCGAGTTCCGAGACAGTTGCGGCTCGACTGCCGCAGCCGATAGATCACTCTATCGGCCAGGCGGGCATGCCACAAATGGCCGGAAATCGGCCGCCAGCGCCCAAGTAGCCCGACGCGACACACTGTACCGCGCAAGAGCTTGCTCATAGACACGGCACGCCAGCGATTATCCGCACACGGGGCGTCTTCATGAATTATCCGGGCTGGGGACCTTCTGCATAGGTCCCGCGACGGGCGTGCCCCCGCACGCCTGCGCGTCGGCCTCAAAGCAGTCGTCGTCGTACGGAGACAGCCGAGCGGTCGCGGGCGACGACAACTGCTGACTCACCATGGCTGTCGATTTGATTCGATACCATCACTGCGTGGATGCGCTGGTTTGCTTTCTCTTTTTCGGCTTGGACTTTTCCTTTTCCTTGTCCTTGTCCTTGTCCTTGGGCAGTTCGATCGAAACGACCGCCGCCTCGGTGTACGTGGCGACGACGTTGTCGCCCGCGGTCAACGATTCCAGTACGTTCCGGTCACGGACGTAGAGGTCGACAAGATTTCCAGTCGGCCCCCTGAGCGTCACGGTTTTCTCCTTCGGTCTTACCGCTTCAACGTAAGCGGCAATGGTGAATTGTTTCGCCGCGCCCGACGCTGGATACTGTCCAGTCTCGGCGCTCGCCGCCGCCGTTTCATCGAAGGCGACCGTATCGCTCGCCTCCGTCCTGCGAAATTGCAGTCCCACCGACTCGTGATAGCGCACGGTGACTTCGTCGCCGACCTGTACCTGCGGCAGGTTCCTGACCCTCTCCTCCACCCGTAGCGTGATCAGGCGTCCCTTCGGTCCTTTAAACGTTATCTCGCGCGTATCGAGATCGACCGCCTCGACTGTCGCCTTGATTTTCGCCGACCGTCCGTACATGGCCGGACCGGCATCTTCCAGTACCGTGATGGCTGCGGGTTTTGTGTCCTGGACACGTTTCGTGTCCTGGGCAACGGCCATGCCTCCGCAGAGAACCGTGAACCACGTAGTACAAAGCAATGCCGGAATGAATTTCATCCCACTGTCTCCATTGAATTCCTGAGCACGTTAAAGGCCGGGATCGGCGTCCACTCGGATTTGCACCTGCCGCGTCCCCGCTTCAGACCTGGGGGTCTGGCTTTCCTTCAGCGGGCGGTGGCGCCGGAGTGTCCGCCGGCGGTGGCTCGTTTTTCTCCGTCTTGCGCAGGCGCTTTTCTTCCTGCTTTCTCTTTTTTGCCAGCTCTTTCTGACGCTTCTCGAATTGATAGTTTGGTTTCGGCAATCTGTGGTCCTTTCAAGAGAATTTCGTTGATCGAATGCCGCCTCAGCGCGCGGCCGTCCCTGCCTCTTCCGCCATCTTGTGTACCGGGCCGGCGAGTTCGCGTTCCAGGAACTCGCGCGTGCCCGTCAGCAACTGTGCCATATTCTCACGAGCCTGCTCCGGATGGCGATCGAGGATTGCGTCGAACACCCGTCCATGCAATGGCAAACCGGCATCGTGGGGCCGGGTGGATATCCGGAAACTGGCCAGGAGCCGCCAATCAGGCCGCCTATCTGCAACTGCAGATCGTTATGGCTGCCGGCGAGGACGGCCCGGTGAAACCGCGGATTCGCCTCGATAGCGGTTGCGCTTTCGTGGAGCAGCCTCTCGGCTAAGCATTTAATTCATATATATCATGCTGATAGAACGTTCATCAGACCATTTACTTTAATCTCTCTCGAAAAGCAGTGATCCGGTTTCATAGCCCGCCCGGATCGAACCCGTTAAGGGAGGAGCCCATGAAACGTTTTCCATTACTGGCGCTGGTCGTCCTGGCCAGCGACTAACCCATCAAGCATACAATCCCCATAGTCCACAGACCGTACAACGCGGTTCAGTTCAACAGATCCTATCCGCCATGCTGACGCACGGTGGATAAAATCCAATTCGGTGGGCCCCGTGAAAGATGCATGAGTCGGATCGGTATTTTGGTGCCGAGCCCCCCTTGCTGAGCGGATGAGGTGAAAAGTGACCAGGTCTATTGCGGGGATCATTCTCACGGTCTTGTTGGCCATCGGCGCCGGGTTCGCTGACGCCGCTGACGCCCGAAAGCTGCCCAGAATCGGGCTGGTTTTTGGCTCAAATCCTTCTTCGGCCAAACCCTTCGATGAAGCGTTCCGGCAAGGTCTGCGCAGTCTCGGCTACGTCGACGGCGAGACCGTCACCATCCTGCCGCGTTATGCGCTTGGCGACGCCGCACGATTTCCAGCGCTGCTTAGTGAGCTGATTGCACTCAATGTGGACGTGCTTTTCGTCGCCCACACGGCTATCCCCGCTGCAATGGAACTGACAAAGACGATCCCGATCGTTGCTCCCACTATGGACGATCCCGTAAACGCGGGGTACGTTGCCAGTTTCGCCCGCCCGGGCGGGAACCTCACCGGCGGCTCCGTGTTGGGCGTGGAAACGGACTCGAAACGACTGGAGCTGGCAATGGAGGTGGTGCCGGGTCTGAGGCGCGCGGGGCTGATGTTCGAGGCCGCCGACGCTCAGACAGCGGCACAGGCAAACAATTTCCGCACGCTCGCTCAGGGCGTCGGGGTGACCCTCCACCCTGTCGGCGTGCGCAATCTGGATGAGATAGAGACTGCGCTAAAAGCAATGAAAAGGAATCGTCCGCAGGCCCTCATCTTGATCCTCTCGCCCTTCACCCTGCTGCATCATGGCAGGATCATCGCGGGGTCCACGTCTTACAAGGTGCCGGTGATCAGTGAGAACAGGGAATTCGCAGAGGCTGGCGTACTGCTTACCTACTCTACGGACTACCATGAGATGTGGAAGCGCAGCGCTGTGTACGTCGACAAGATTCTGAAAGGCGCTAAGCCCGGCGACTTGCCCATCGAGCAGCCGACCAAGTTCGAGCTGATCGTTAATCTCAAGACCGCCAAGGCACTGGGCATCAAGGTCCCTGAGTCGATCCTACTGCGTGCGGACGAGATCATCCGATGACGGGCCGGTCTTGGCGGTACAGCGAAGGCCGCGAAGGTTCGCTTCCTTAGAGCACGACAGGCAGCAACGTGTCGGAAGTTGCCGTTCTGACACTGCCTTTCTGTTCGAGTCCTAACTACCACAAATCAGAGTAAGGGTCCCGGGTCACTAGAACGTGTACCTCTGTATTGGGATCATCCTATGTTTTCTTTGCGTTCCTTTGCGTTCTTTGCGCCTTTGCGTTGAGGTTGAGGCTTGAGTGGTGGTGGCAGCCGGCCGATGGCCGGCCACATGGAAGAGGAAAGGTTAAAGAGGAAAGTGGAAAGATGGAAACCGCCAAGCCTCATTGACGTCGTCTTTTCTTTCCTCTTTCCTCTTTTCTCTTTCCTCTTTTCTCTGATTTACTCCCCAGCACCTCGCACCTCGCACCTCGTACCTCGCCCTCACTTGACCTGTCTGCAAGCTTCCCCGAGACTCATCCAAGCCGCGACCGGCTGCGTATCATTTCCGCGGTACAAGCCCACCAAGGAGAATTTGCATGGATACCTATTACCACCCGCACGATTTGTCAAAGTTCGCCGAGATGGGCAAGGGGAACAAGGAGTTGTGGGAAAAATTCATCGGTTACTACGGTGCGGTGTTCGCCGAGGGCGCGTTGTCGGAGCGGGAGAAGGCGTTGATCGCGCTGGGCGTTTCCCATGCGGTGCAATGCCCCTACTGTATTGACGCCTATACCGAGGCCTGCCTCGAGAAGGGTTCGAACGTGGAGGAGATGACCGAGGCGGTCCATGTTGCATGTGCCATTCGTGGGGGCTCGTCGCTGGTGCATGGCGTGCAGATGCGCAACGTGGTCGATAAATTGTCGATGTGAGACTGCGGACATGAGGCTCACACTCGTTTCCAGGAGGGACCTGCTGGCTTCGAGCCAGGTGCAGTTGAATCGGCTCGCGGCGACGAAGACCTGTCCGCCGTTCGAGGAAAAGCTGGCAACAGCGGGAATTCAGCCGCTTCACGCCACGGGGATCACGGTTTTTCAGATCAATGTCGGAAAGTTCTGCAATCAAACCTGCCGCCATTGCCACGTCGATGCCGGTCCCGCGCGCACCGAGCAGATGACGCGCGAGACGGCCGAGCTGTGCATCAGGGTGCTGTCGCAGACCGACATTCCCACCGTCGATATCACGGGTGGAGCGCCGGAGCTCAATCCAAACTTCCGCTGGCTGGTCGAGCAGGCACGCACATTGGGGCGTCACGTCATTGACCGCTGCAACCTCACCGTCCTGCTGCTGAAGCCGCAGGCTGGCCTCGCCGAGTTCCTGGCGAACAATCGCGTGGAAGTGATGGCCTCGCTGCCGTATTTCCAGTCTTCGCAAACCGATGCCCAGCGCGGGGACGGAGTGTTCGATAAATCCATCCTGGCCATGAAGATGCTGAACCGCCTGGGTTACGGCGTGGAAGGCAGCGGCCTTGCGTTGAATCTGGTGCACAACCCGGTCGGCGCTTTTCTGCCGGCGAAGCAGGACGCCGCCGAGGCGCAGTTCCGTCGCGAATTGTCGCGGCGCCACGGCGTGACTTTCAACCGCCTGTACACGATCACCAACATGCCGATCAGCCGCTTTCTCGAATTCCTCATCGAGAGCGGCAACTACGAGGGGTACATGGAGCGGCTGGCAAACGCGTTCAATCCCGCCGCGGCGGCGGGCGTGATGTGCCGCTACACGCTGTCGGTCGGCTGGGAGGGCACGCTCTACGACTGCGACTTCAACCAGATGCTGGATTTGCCGCTGGGCAACGGAGCGCCGAGGCATATTCGCGACTTCGACCCCGCGAAATTGAACACCAGGCGGATTGTCACCGCGAATCACTGCTACGGCTGCACCGCTGGATCCGGCTCATCGTGCGGCGGTGCCGTGACCTGAAGGTCGAGAAAATGCCCGGACTTGTCGGGCATTTCAGTGCAGGGTAACGTCTGCAAAGCTGACGTTATGCCGGAACTACAATTCCGTTTGATGCGGACAAGGTCCGCATGTACGTGACGCCGTGACGGTCGCAAAAAACCCCGCTGCGCGTTGCCGCGGAGCGGGGTTGGTGCGCATGCTCCTGGTTATTTGATTCCCAGAATCGCCATTGCCTTGGCCAAGGTGTCTACCGACTCCTGGTGCTTGCCGGCGTTGTGCAACTTCTCGCCTTCGGCCCGCAGCTTCTTAACCTCGGTGAGCTTGTCGGCGGAGATGCTCGGCATCTTCGCCATTGCTTCGTCGATTTTCTTCATGTCCATCGGGCAGTGCATCGCGAACGCGCTACCCGCCATTGCGAACATTACGGCAGCAATCAGAGTGCGTAGTTTCATCGTCGTCTCCTCGTGTCTTGTTCGGGCCGTTCCTGGCCGCTCCCGTTTGACGGCGGTCAATTGCCTTCGTTCCGGGACGCCTGCAGATTCTATACCTTTGCGAGAAGGATAAAATAGCGTCCTTCATTATCAGCGCATTGCAGACCGTTGTCTCCATCTGACGACTTTAGGCCGCCGCCCTATACCCGAGATTGGCTGGTGGAACGTCTTCTCCGGCAGGGCATCCTCCCGGAGGACGCCAATTTTCCCCGTTACACCCATCCCCCCGAGCGCAAGCCGGTACCGGCTGCGGTGTTGGTACCGGTGGTCAACCAGCCGGCCGGGCCGACGCTGCTTTTCACCCAGCGCACCGCCCATTTGCACGACCATGCCGGGCAGATCAGCTTCCCCGGCGGACGCGTGGATGAAGGCGATCCCGACCGGATCGCCACCGCATTGCGCGAAGCCGAGGAGGAAACCGGACTGAGCCGGCAGTGCGTCGAGATCATCGGGCGCCTGCCCGACTACGATATCCTGACCGGATTCCGGGTGACGCCGATCGTCGGATGGGTGGAGCCTCCGTTCGACCTGAGACCCGATCCGTTCGAAGTGGCCGACGTATTCGAAGTGCCGCTGGAATTCTTTCTCGACCCGGTGAACCATCAACGCCACGACGACGTATTCAACGGCCGCAGCCGCCACTTCTATTCGATGGCTTACGGCGATCGCTATATCTGGGGCGCTACCGCCGGGATGCTGTACACGCTCTATCAGATTCTCACTGGTAGATCCTGAGCAATGGGAAGGGACGTGAGGCGAGAAAGGCCGTGAATACCGTGAATGTCGTGAATGTCGTAACTGCAGGTGGTAATCCAATGCGAACTGACTACGGATTTCGATGGATTCAGTTTCTACGAGACTTTTTGATCTGAGTACTTCGAATCACGATATTCACGACATTCACGATATTCACGGTATTCACGACATTCACGGATTCGCAATGATCGAGCTCCTGACCCTGTTGATTTTCGCTGCCGGTGCGTGGTTCTGGACTGACAGCATGCGTGCGCGCGAAGCGGCGCTCGACGCCGGCCGCCGCGCCTGCGCCGCGGAAGGCGTGCAATTGCTCGATTGGACGGTG
>CAYNFN010000102.1:0-9753 GCA_964396485.1 uncultured Alcaligenaceae bacterium | reverse complement strand
CTCGCCAGTCGCCCGGTCACCGCCACTGCTTGCGCGTAGTTGGTATGCACGCGCCCCGTTGCCGGGTTCACCATCTTCGGCAGCTTGTCGGTATAAGTTGACTTCAGTTTGGCGAGCCCCCGGTACTCGAGGATCAACTTCGGCAGCGGATGGTCGCGCGCGAGTTCCTGCAAGACATCCTCGTCGGTGGAAGGCTGGCCGCCCGGCGTTTTCTTTTTCACCGGCAGGCCTTTACGCTCGAACAGGATCTCCTGGAGCTGCTTGGGCGAGTTCAGATTGAACGGCTGCCCGGCCTCCTGGTGCACCCTGTTTTCCAGTTCGATCATCTTCTCGCCGAGTTCGCGGCTCTGCTGCTCCAGCAGTGCGTAGTCGACCAGCACGCCCTGGCGCTCCATCGCGAACAGGACTTCCATCACCGGCATTTCGATGCCGCGGTATACACGATCCAGTTTCTCGTCGCACTCGATCTGCGGATACAGCGTCCGGTGCAGTTGCAGCGTCACGTCCGCATCTTCGCCCGAGTACTCGGTGGCGCGTTCCACGGCGACTTGTTCGAAGGAAATGCGGCTCGCGCCCTTGCCGGTTACTTCGTCGTAACTGATGGTCGTGACGCCCAGGTGCCGGGCCGCGAGGCTGTCCATGTCGTGCGACTGGTGGCTTTCCAGTACGTAGGACTGCAACAACGTGTCGTGCTCGATTCCGGACAGGAATATGCCGTGATTGGCGAACACGTGCTTGTCGTACTTCAGGTTCTGACCGACCTTTCGATGCTTCGGGCTCTGCATCCAGTCCTTCAGCACCGCGAGCACCCGATGCAGTGGAAGCTGCTCCGGCGCGCCGGCGTAATTGTGCCCGACCGGTATATACGCCGCGTGATGGGGCTCGACCGACAGCGAGATGCCGACCAGCCGCGCGGTCATGGGGTCGAGTCCGGTGGTTTCGGTGTCGATGGAAACGAGTTCGGTGGTTTCGATGCGGGAAAGCCAAGTCTTGAGTTCGTGCTCCGTGAGGACGGTCTGATAGTTGCGTTCAGGTGAGGCGTGAGGCGCGGTTTGCAAGGGGCGAGGGGTGAGGGGTGAGGACGGAGAGGCCCGAGGTGCGAGGTCCGAGGTTCGGGCGGCTTGACCGGTGTCACCTTGATCTCGGCCCTCGAGCTCACGCTTCCAGGTTTTGAATTCGAGGTGATCGAAGAGTTCTGCGAGTTTCGCCGTGTCCTGCGGTTGCGGGGTCAAGTCCTCGAGCTTCACCGGCAGCTCGACGTCGCACTTGATGGTGAGGAGCTTCTTTGCCTGCGGCAGCCAGTCCAGCGCCTTGCGCAGGTTCTCGCCGACCACGCCGGAGATTTCGTTGGCGTGGTCGACCACTTGGTCCAGCGTCCCGTACTGCTTCAGCCATTTCACCGCGGTCTTGGGCCCGACCTTTTCCACGCCCGGCACGTTGTCCACGCTATCGCCGACCAGCGTGAGATAGTCCACCATCTGTTCCGGCTTGACACCGAACTTCTCCTCGACGCCTTTTTGGTCGAGGTTCTCGTTGGACATGGTGTTTACCAGCCTGACCGTCGGGCTGACCAGTTGGGTGATGTCCTTGTCGCCGGTGGATATGACGGTTTGCACGCCCTTGGCCTCGGCCTGCTTTGCCAGCGTGCCGATGACGTCATCGGCTTCGACGCCGTCGACCATCAGCAACGTCCAGCCCAGCGCGCGCACGCTCTGGTGCAGAGGTTCGATCTGCGCCACCAGCTCCTCAGGCATGGGCGGGCGGTTGGCCTTGTAATCGGCGTACCAGTCGTCGCGGAAGGTCTTTCCTTTTGCGTCGAATACGCAAGAGATATAATCCGCCGCAGTTTCCTTACGCAGCCGGCGCAGCATGCTGAGCACGCCGTACACGGCGCCGGTCGGTTCGTTGTTCCTGTTGCGCAAGTCGGGAAGCGCGTGGAATGCGCGGTAGAGGTAGGAAGAACCGTCGACCAGCAAGAGCGTTTTCATCGATGATCAGCGCGGAAAATCCAGCATGAGCGAAAAGCAGAAGATACCGGTACCGGTCGCCCCCGAGTTCGTCGAGAAAGCGTGGTCGGCGCGCGAATCCTGGCGGGTGTTCGGGATTATGGCAGAATTCGTCGAGGCCACCGAACGCCTCGCCAACGTCCGGCCCGCGGTCAGCGTGTTTGGGAGCGCGCGGGTCCCTCCCGACCATCCCTACTACCGCCTCACCGAGGAAATCGCGCGCCAGCTCTCAGACGCCGGCTTCAGCGTCATCTCCGGCGGCGGCCCGGGCGTGATGGAGGCGGCCAACAAGGGCGCCTTCTTCGGCCGCTCGCTTTCGGTCGGGCTCAACATCCAGTTGCCGCACGAGCAGATCTCCAACCAGTACCAGGACGTCAGCCAGACCTTCCGCCACTTTTTTGCGCGCAAAGTGATGTTCGTGAAATTTGCCTCCGCGTACGTGGTGGTGCCGGGCGGATTCGGCACCATGGACGAACTGATGGAGGCGATGACGCTGGTGCAGACGCAGAAGATCCGCCGCATTCCGATCATCCTGGTGCAGGAATCCTACTGGCGCGGCCTGATCGACTGGATGAAAGATCGCATGGTAAGCGAGCGCATGATCGATGCGGCCGACATGGACCTGATCAAGGTCATCGACGAACCCAAACAAGTGGTCGAGGCGATCTTCAACCATTACGAGAAGCGCGGATTCGAACCGTCCGCGGCCGAGCGCGAAGCGCAACTGAATCTGTAGCCCGTTCATGTCCGTCTTTACCACCGTTACGCCGGAACAGCTCTCCGCCTGGCTGCGCAATTACTCGATCGGCGTGCTCACCGATTTGCAGGGCATTTTGTCCGGGATCGAGAACACCAATTATTACGTCACCACCACGCACGGCAAGTTCGTGCTGAGCCTTTTCGAGAAGCTCACCCGCCAGGAACTGCCGTTTTATCTGAAACTGATGGCGCATCTTTCCAGCCACGGCCTGCCCTGCCCCAAGCCGATCGCCAACCTGCAGAACGAACTGCTGGGTGAGCTCAACGGCAAGCCGGCGGCAATCGTCACCTGTCTCGAAGGCCGACCGGTTGCCGAACCGACACCCGAGCATTGCGCGCGCGTCGGCGAGGTGCTGGCGGCCATGCATCTCGCCGGCCGGACGTTCAAAGGCCATCTCGACAATCTGCGGGGAGAAAAGTGGTGGACCGCCTGCGCGCCGGAGATCTATCCCTTCCTCACTGCCGAGGACACGGAACTGCTGGAATCGGAAATCCGCTTTCAGGCGCAGCAGGTGCGCGAAGGCCTGCCGCGAGGCGTGGTCCATGCCGACCCGTTCCGCGACAACGTGCTGATCCAGCACGACCAAAGTCATGGCGACCACGTCGGCGGCCTCATCGATTTCTACTTTGCCTGCGTCGATTGTTTCGTCTACGACGTGGGGATCACGGTGAATGACTGGTGTACCAACGCGGACACGACGCTTGACCCGGCGCGCACCCAGGCGCTGTTGAAGGCGTACACCTCGGTGCGGCCGTTCACCGATCAGGAGCGCGATGCCTGGCCGTGGATGTTGCGCGCGGGCGCATTGCGATTCTGGGTTTCGCGGCTTTACGATTTCCATCTGCCGCGACCGGGCGAACTCACCCACGCCCACGATCCGGATCGTTTCCGCCGCATTCTGCTCAATCACCGCAAGGCCGCGGACCGGCCGCAGCGGCTGACCGTATAAGCCCGGGGCAAACTTCATGAAGATCCGGAGTGTCGCGCCCGGCCGCGGCTGGCAGTGGATCACCTCCGCCTTTCAACTGTTCCGCAAGAACCCGCTGATCTGGGTGGTGCTCAACATGGCGCTGATGCTGATCGGCCTGGTGCTGAGCCTGCTGCCGGTGATCGGCGCCTACCTGCTGTACCTGCTCACCCCGGTGTTCCTGGGCGGGATGATGGCGGCCGCAAAGGACCTCGAGGCCGGGCAGGACATCGAGATCGCGCACCTGTTCCGCGGTTTTCGCCATAACGCCGCGCATCTGGTGACCGTCGGCGGAGTGTATCTGGTGGGACAGGTGGTGATCTCGGGCGCGATGCTGACCGTCGGCGGTCCGGAATTCCAGGAAGCGGTGAAGGCGGGGATCGGCGCGCTCGATGCCTCGGCGCTCACGCCCGAGGGCGCAAGGCGCGTATTACAGGCGATGCTGGTGGGAACGGTGTTGTTCGTTCCGCTGGCGATGGCAGTGTGGTTCGCGCCGGCGCTGGTGATCCTCGACGACCGGCCCGGCTTCCAGGCGTTGTGGACCAGCCTGCTGGCTTGCCTGCGCAATGTCTTGCCCCTGCTGCTCTACAGCATCGTAAGTTCCGTCCTGCTCCTGTTCGCCGTGATCCCCTTCGGCCTCGGGCTGATCGTGTGGATCCCGGTGATGCTGCTGACGACCTACACCAGCTATCGCGACGTGTTCGTCTCCGGCCAGGCCTGAACCGGTTTCAGCTCACGCGGGGACAAGCTTGGCGTAGTCGAGCGCGAGCCACTTGAGTCCCGCGTCGCGGAAGTTGACCTGGACCCGCGCGTCCGAGCCGCGGCCCTCGGCATTGACGATCACCCCGGCGCCGAATTTCGGATGCACCACGTTCTGACCGATGCGCCAGCCTGGTGCGCCGGTCTCGACCTTCGGCGCCCTGGCTTCTGAACCCGCTTCATATCCCTTGGAGGCGATTAAGCCGGAGAACTTCGTGGTGTTGATGCGTTTCAGCAACTCGACGGGAATCTCTTCGAAAAAGCGCGAGGGCACGTTGTAGCGGGTCTGGCCGTGCAACAAGCGCGTCTGCGCGTGGGTGAGATAAAGCCTGCGGCGCGCGCGGGTGAGTGCGACGTACATCAACCGCCGTTCCTCTTCCAGGCCGTCCTGCTCAGACAGGCTGTTCTCATGCGGGAACAAGCCTTCCTCCAGGCCGCTGATGAATACCGTGTGAAACTCCAGGCCCTTGGCCGAATGCACGGTCATCAGTTGCAACGCGTCCGCGCCCTCGCCCGCCTGGTGCTCGCCGGCTTCGAGCGCCGCGTGCGCCAGGAACGCATTCAGGGGGTCCAGACCTTCCGACCTGATCTCGCCTTCCGCGCTGATCAGTGTGATCGGGCCGTCCTCGCCGACGAACGCCGCCGCCGCGTTGGTCAGTTCATTGAGGTTCTCGATCCGGTCCGCGCCCTCCTTCTCGGTCTGGTAGTGCGCGATCAGACCGCTGGTTGCAACCACGTGGTCGACGATCTCGGGCAGCGGCAGGTTCTCGCACGCTTTGCGCATCGCCTCGATCAACTGGGTGAAAGCAGCGACGCTGTTACCGGCCTTACGGCTTGGCGTATTGGCGCAGGCGGCCTGCCACAACGAGGTGCCGCGCCCTGCAGCGGCTTCCTGCAGTTGCTCGAGGCTGCGGTTGCCGATTCCGCGCGTGGGGAAGTTGACCACCCGCAGGAAAGCGCCGTCGTCGTCGGGATTCGCGGTCAGGCGCAGGTAGGCGAGCGCGTGCTTGATCTCCTGGCGCTCGAAAAAGCGCAGTCCCCCGTACACGCGATAGGAAATCCCGGCATTGAACAGTGCGTGCTCGAGCACGCGGGACTGGGCGTTCGAGCGGTACAGCAGCGCCATGTCGGAAAGCGCCACGCCTTCGTTGTGAAGCTGGCGCACCTCGTCGACGATGCAGGCGGCCTCCTCGACGTCGGTCATGGCCTCGTACACCCGCAGCGGCTCGCCGCTGTCTTCCGAGGTCCACAGGTTCTTGCCCAGGCGGGTGCGGTTGTGGCGGATCAGCGCGTTGGCCGCGTCGAGGATGTTGCCGTGGCTGCGGTAGTTCTGCTCGAGCTTGATGACTTTCTCGATACGGAAGTCCTTCTCCAGATCGAGCATGTTGCCGGCGTGCGCCCCGCGAAACCTGTATATGGACTGATCGTCGTCCCCCACCCCAAAGATGGTGTTGTTCGGGCCGGCCAGCAGCTTCAGCCACTGGTACTGCAGGCGATTGGTGTCCTGAAATTCGTCCACCAGGATGTGCTTGAAGCGCCCGCGGTAATGCTCCCGCAGCAGTTCGTTCCTGCCCAGCAGTTCGTAGCACCGTAGCAGCAGTTCGGCGAAATCCACCACGCCGTCGCGAATGCATTGCGCCTCGTAGCCTTCGTAGACCGCCAGCAGCCGGCGCGAGAAGTCGTCGGGCGCGTCCACTTGCGCCGCCCGCAAGCCCTGCTCCTTGGCCGAGTTGATGAAGTTCTGCGCCTGCCGCGGCGGGTACTTTTCGTCGTCCACGTTCATCGCCTTCATCACCCGCTTGATCACCGCCAGTTGATCGGCGGAGTCAAGGATCTGAAAGGTCTGCGGCAGCCCGGCGTCGCGGTAGTGCGTGCGCAAGATGCGGTTGCACAGTCCGTGAAAAGTGCCGACCCACATGCCGCGGGTGTTGATCGGCAGCATCGCCGAAATGCGGGTGAGCATTTCGCGCGCGGCCTTGTTGGTGAAGGTCACCGCCAGAATACCCGGCGGCCCGATCTGGCCGGTCTGGATCAGCCACGCAATGCGGGTGGTGAGCACCCGGGTCTTTCCCGAGCCGGCGCCGGCAAGGATCAACGCGGACTGGTGCGGGAGTGTGACGGCTTCGAGCTGCTGGGGATTCAGACCTTCGAGAATCGACATTCTGGAAACGAGGACAGGTGCGGTTTCGGTGCCGAATTATAAGGGAAGCGCACATCAAGACATCTGACCGCGGAGGCGCGGGGGAGAGGCGAATCTCGCGCATCGTCATCAACACATTGATCGCGGATTATCCAGGCCGGCGACTGACGCCTTCGACTACGACGTACGGATGCAGGCACGAACGCTATAATCCGCCTTTTTGAGGCTTTGGTTTCATTCATCATGCAGCCGCAATATCATCCCGTCGCCATCGAGCAGCAGGTCCAGCAAGAGTGGGCGGACAAGAAATCCTTCCGCGCGATCGACGCCTCGCGCAAGCCGAAGTTCTACTGCCTGTCGATGTTCCCCTATCCGTCGGGGAAGCTGCACATGGGCCACGTGCGCAACTACACCATCGGCGATGTGCTGTCGCGCTACTATCGAATGCGCGGCTACAACGTGCTGCAGCCGATGGGCTGGGACGCGTTCGGGCTGCCCGCCGAGAACGCGGCGATGGCCAACAACGTGCCGCCGGCGAAGTGGACCTACGACAATATCGCCTACATGAAGAAGCAGCTCAAGTTGCTGGGCTTCGCCATCGATTGGGAACGCGAGCTCGCGACGTGCCGGCCGGACTACTACCGCTGGAACCAGTGGTTGTTCCTGCGCATGCTCGAGAAGGGGCTGGCCTACAAAAAGACCGGCACGGTGAACTGGGACCCGGTGGACCAGACCGTGCTCGCCAACGAGCAGGTGATCGACGGCCGCGGCTGGCGCACGGGTGCACTGGTGGAGAAGCGCGAGATTCCGATGTATTACCTGGCGATCACGCGCTACGCCGAAGAGCTGCTGTCCTCGCTGGACCGCCTTCCCGGCTGGCCCGAGCGCGTGAAAACCATGCAGGCCAACTGGATCGGCAAGAGCTTCGGGGTGCGGCTCGCCTTCCCGTATGTACTCGACGGCAAGGCCGGCAAGCTCTGGGTGTTCACCACCCGCGCCGACACCATCATGGGCGTGACTTTCGTTGCCGTAGCCGCGGAGCATCCGTTGGCCGCGCAGGCGGCGAGGCGCAATCCCAAGCTCGCCGAGTTCGTCGAGGAGTGCAAGCGTAGTGGCGTGCAAGAGGCAGAGATCACCACCCAGGAAAAAAAGGGCATGCCCACCGGCATATTCGTGGAGCATCCGCTGACCGGCGCGAAAATCGAAGTGTGGGTCGGCAACTACGTGATGATGAGCTACGGCGAAGGCGCGGTGATGGGCGTGCCCGGCCACGACGAGCGCGATTTCGCCTTTGCCAGGAAGTACGGCCTGCCGATCCTGCAGGTAATCGACGTTGAGGACCGGCCGTATTCGCTTGACGCGTGGCAGCCCTGGTACGCCGACTACGGCGGTTGCGTGAACTCCGGCAAGTACGACGGTATGTCGTATCAACAGTCGACGGACACGATCGCGGCGGACCTCAAGGCGAAAGGCCTTGGCGAGAAACATGTGACCTGGCGCTTGCGCGACTGGGGCATCTCGCGCCAGCGCTACTGGGGATGCCCGATCCCGATCGTCCATTGCAAATCCTGTGGCGACGTACCGGTGCCCGACGACCAGTTGCCGGTGATTCTGCCGGAGGACTGCATGCCCGACGGTAGCGGCAATCCGCTCAACAAGCGGCCGGATTTCCTCAACACCGCCTGTCCGAAGTGCGGCAAGCCGGCCAGGCGCGAGACCGACACCATGGACACTTTCGTGGATTCGTCCTGGTACTTCCTGCGCTTCGCCTGCGCTGATCAGCACGGAAGCATGGTGGATGAACGGGTCGACTACTGGCTTCCGGTGGACCAGTACATCGGCGGCATCGAGCACGCGATCCTGCACCTGCTGTACTCGCGCTTCTGGACCAAGGTGATGCGCGACTTCGGCCTGGTGAAGCTGGACGAGCCGTTCACCCGGCTGCTCACCCAGGGCATGGTGCTGAACGAGATTTTCTTCCGCAAGATTGACGGCGGCCGCATCCAGTTTTTCGATCCCGGCGACGTCCAACTCGAGATGGATGGCCAGGGAAAGCGCGCGGGTGCAGTGCTCAAGTCGGACAGTAAGCCGGTCGAGTCGGGCGGCATCCGCACCATGTCGAAATCGAAGAACAACGGCGTGGATCCGCAGGCGCTGATCGATCAGTACGGCGCTGATACGGCGCGTTTTTTCATGATGTTCACCTCGCCGCCCGAGGACACATTGGCGTGGAACGACGAGGGCGTCGAGGGCGCATACAAGTTCCTGCGCCGCATGTGGAAGTTCACGCACGACAACCAGGCATCGATCAGGGACGAGAAGGCGCGCGGCGCGGACGCCGCCGCCAAGGATGTGAGACACGATCTGCATCAGCACCTGCATCAGGCCAACTTCGACTACGAGCGCAAGCAGTTCAACACCGTGGCGTCGGCCGCCCACAAAATCCTGAATCTGCTGGACGGCGACGCGGTCGCCGCCGCGCCCGCCGCGGTGCGCGCTGTGTTGCTGCGCGAAGGCATGGGGATACTGTTGCGATTGCTGGCGCCGATCACGCCGCACATCGCCCAGACGCTGTGGCGCGAGCTGGGCTACGGCACCGATATCCTCGATGCACCCTGGCCGGAAGTGGATGAGGCCGCACTGGTACGGGACGAGATCGACCTGGTGCTGCAGGTGAACGGCAAGCTGCGCGGCAACATCCGGGTGGCGCGCACCGCGGACCGCGCCGCGATCGAGCGGCTGGCGATGCAAAACCCGAATGCGCAGAAACACATCGCCGGACAAACGGTCAAGAAAGTGGTGGTGGTGCCGGGACGGCTGGTGAACATTGTTGTCTGAACGACAGGACTGAGGACTGAGGACTGAGGACTGAGGACTGAGGACTGAGTGCTGAGGACTGAGCAGAACCGCAAACACTTTTACTACACCCAGAAAAGTGTCAGGATGTCCGGCAATGCTATAAGCAGGAGTCTTGCCGCTCTTACTGAGGAGAACGCTAAATAGTGCGCACTGCGACACCTGTTGAGTCCCTTCTCCCTCCGGGAGAAGGACAGGATGAGGGGCTTTTGCCGGTGTTATTCCCTCACCCCAACCCTCTGCTCCGCTTCAAGTGTTCCCTTGT
>CAYNFN010000101.1:0-17057 GCA_964396485.1 uncultured Alcaligenaceae bacterium | reverse complement strand
GCGTGATGATGGGCGTGCCGACGTTTTATGCCCGGCTGCTGAACGAACCGGCCTTCACGCGCGCGCTGTGCAACAACGTCAGACTGTTCGTGTCCGGTTCGGCACCGCTGCAATTGGAGACCTTCAAGGAATTCGAGGCGCGTACCGGCAAGACCATACTGGAACGCTACGGCATGTCCGAGGCCGGCATGATCAGCTCCAACCCGCTCGCCGGCGAGCGCCGCGGCGGTACTGTCGGTTTCCCGCTGCCTGGAATATCCGTGCGAATCGCGGATGAGCGCGACCGGCCGGGGGAAAACGGGGTAATCGGCGCGATTCAGGTAAAGGGTGAAAACGTGTTTGCGGGCTACTGGCGCATGCCGGAAAGGACCCGGGAGGAGTTCACCGCCGACGGATACTTCCGCACCGGCGACGTCGGCGTGATCGACCGCGACGGCTATCTCTCTATCGTCGGCCGCGCCAAAGACCTGATCATCAGCGGTGGTTACAACGTCTATCCGAGGGAGATTGAACTGGTACTCGACGCCATTCCCGGCGTGGCCGAATCGGCGGTGATCGGCGTGCCGCATCCTGATTTCGGCGAAGCGGTCACCGCGGTCGTTGTCACGCAGAAAGATGCCCGGCTCGATCCCGCCGCAATCATCGGCGCGGTGAAAAATACGCTGGCCAACTACAAAGTCCCGAAAGCGGTCCACTTCGTCGACGACCTGCCGCGCAATTCGATGGGCAAGGTGCAGAAGGCGCTGCTGCGGGAGAGATTCCGCTAGCTTTGGTGTCGATGGCCGCTCAGGACGGTGCCCTCGCTGAAGCCATTGCTGCCGAGGGCTGGGCGGTGGTTCCGGGTTTCATCGAATCCGAACTGATCTCGGAGCTGTGCGCCGAATGCCGCTGGTTGTTTGCGAAAGGTGCGCTGCGTGCGGCGGCGGTCGGCAGCGGCGCTGGCCGGCAGACCCGCAGCGACATTCGAACCGACGAAATCCGCTGGCTGGAGGAAGCGGATGCGAGCCCGGCGCCGCGCCGCTGTCGCGCGCGCTTCGAGGCGCTGCGCCTGGACCTTAATCGCGAGTTACAGCTCGGATTATTTGAATTTGAATGCCATTTCTCGCGCTACGCACCCGGCGCCTTCTACCGCAAACACCTCGACCAGTTTCGTGGCGACGGCCGCCGCCGGCTCTCCTGCGTGCTTTATCTGAACGAGAACTGGACGGGCGAGGATGGCGGGGAACTGCGGCTGCATCTCGATGCCGGGGAAACGGGACAAGTCGCGGACGTGTTGCCGGTCGGCGGCACGCTGGTGCTGTTTCTGAGCCAGCGCATCGCCCACGAAGTACTGCCCGGAATGCGTGAACGTCTTAGCCTCGCCGGTTGGTTCAAGACCAGAGGATAAATATCAGAGCAGCGTCCACAACATCCTGGTCGCCATCAGGAACAGGATCACGGCGAATATTTTTCTCAGCCGCCGCACCGGCATGGCGTGCGCCGCCCTTACGCCGGCCGGCACGGTGACGAAAGTGCCGATTACGATCCCAACCAGTGCCGGGACGTGAACGTAACCGAGCGTGAGCGGCGGCAGATGATCCTGGCCGAGCCCGTTATAGACGTATCCCGCCGCGCCTGCGATCGCAATCGGCAACCCCAGTGCAGCCGAGGTGCCGACCGCGTTGCGCATAGGCACGTTGCACATCGTCATCAGCGGGATCGACAGCAGGCCGCCGCCTGCGCCCACCAGGCTCGAGATGATTCCGGTGATGATTGCCGCCACCGACATTCCGGCCCGCCCCGGCAGGGTGCGTGTCGGGTTGCGCTTCATGTCCACGAACATCCGTACCGCGGCGTAGTACACGAAGGCAACGAAGAAGACTGTCAGATACTTCGACGCCATCCCGTCGGCGACGAAGGTGCCGAGCAACGTGCCCGCGACCAGCCCGGGCGTGGCCATTTTCACGATGTCCCAGCGGACCGCGCCGTGGCGGTGATGCCCGCGCAGGCTGGAAATCGAAGTGAAGACAATGCTGGTGAGCGATGTACCGAGCGCAAGGTGCACGATGCGGTCCGCTGGAAATCCTTGCAGGCTGAACAGAAACACCATCAGCGTGACCAGGATCAATCCGCCGCCGATCCCGAGCATGCCGGCGAAGAAGCCGACGAACAGGCCAATCAGCAGATAGACAATCCACCATTCCATTGCGGCCGTCCCTAGAGGATGGCGATGATGAAATCCCACTCGCGGGGCTCGACCGGGGTGATCGACAGGCGGTTGCCGCGCTGGAGCACCCGCATCGAAGCAAGCTCGGGACGCGAACGCAGTTCCCCGATGCCGACCAGACGCGACTTTTTCACCAGGGTGACGTCGACATTGAACCAGCGCGGACTGTCGCGCGTGGCCTTTGGATCGAAGTACGCGCTCTTGCGGTCGAACTGGGTCAAGTCCGGATGCGCAGGTCGGGATACCCGTACGATGCCGGCAATGCCGGGCTCTGCGCAACTGGAGTGGTAAAAGAATGCGCGGTCGCCGACTTTCATCCGGTCGCGCATGAAATTGCGCGCCTGGTAATTGCGCACACCCCACCAGGCGGCGGTCTGCTCCGGCGCGGCCGCGAGGTGATCGATGCCGAAGACATCCGGCTCGGATTTCATCAGCCAGTAATGCATCATCCCGACAGGCAAAAAAATAGAGTTCCGCTGCGCTGGAACTCTATCTGGTTGTGGTGCATTCGTGAAAAAAAAGCGGCATTGCCGCTCGTGTCCGATCGTTGTCGCTGATCCGGAGAAGGGGTGCCCCCCGCGATTGCCGTCAGGCTGGCATCCTGAACCTAGGGTTCAAGGTGGTCGCTTTCCGAGCACATCAGGCGCTTCCCGATGGGACGCGCACAACAGCGCTGCTTTAGGCCGCAACCAAGGCAAGGAGCATTGGTTCAAAGAATGTAGAGCCCAACAACACCGCAGGGGACATTGATCGTTGCAAAACCTTCAGAACAACTCGACCTGGCTGTTCATTGCCTGGTCGATGGTTGCCTGCATGCTCAACATTCTACGCTTGAACTCCCCGACGTCAAAGCCGCCATCCATGCGGGTCGAGAGATACTCGTGGGTGATGTTCAGCGCCGCCATGATGGCGATACGCTCCACGCCGATGATTTTTCCGGTGTCGCGAATCTCGCGCATCTTGGCGTTGAGATAATCGACGGCCTTGAGCAGGTCGCGCCGCTCTTCTTCCGTGCATGAAACGCGAAATTCGCGTCCCATGATGTTCACATCGAGACCACTGGCCTCCTTGCTCATTCGGCCCCATCTGGAATCTGGTTGAGCAAACCTTCGAGTCGGGTCGTGGCGGTGTTTACCTTTTCCGCCAACCGCTTGCTCTCGCTTTGTGCCGTGGCCAGTTGCTGCCGCAACTGGTTGTTGTCCTTGCGGAGTTTCTGGCACAACTGGGCGAGTTGGGTAACTTTGTCGTCGAGGGCGTTAAGCTCGGCTTCCATGGCCACACTATAGAGATAAAAATCTTGTTAAGTCAACTGCTAACGGTTTTTTTTGAATGTACTTTGACATATTCGCTCGGACTCTCCCCCCACCCCGAAATGGCACTCCCTAAGGCCTCCCGGGTAGCGTTCCGATCCGCTTTGCCTGGCTTTGGCCCTGATCCGATGGGGTAGAATCGCCGCTGTTCTCGGGTGCCCCGTCCGGTTCCTCCGGGGGGGTTCAACGGGAAACAGGTGCGGGTGACCACTCAATGGCCCGCATGCGGCGCGTCCTCCGGTTCGCGGCGACGAGCCATTGAGTGGTCACCTTATTCCTGTGCTGCCCCCGCAACGGTAAGCGACTGTAGGGGCGTGCCACGATGCCACTGTGGGCGACGCCGGCCGTCTGGAAGCCGGAATCCCCATGGGAAGGCGGCACGCCCGGATCGCAAGCCCGGATACCGGCCCTTGAGCGCGAACGGAGTTTCCGCGCGGGGCGGGTATCCAGGTATTGAAGTTCATTCCCGACTTTCCCCTGCCCCGGAAATTCCCCGTCGGTAACGTGCGTGCGGTGGGCGCACACCAGGCAGAGGGGTTCATCATGAAAGTCCAATTACTCGCCCTTGCGGCCGGAGTAACCGCCGTATTCCCCGTCGTTGCGCAACAGTTTTCTGAACTGACTACCGAGGACATCGTCGTCACTGCGACGCGCTTCGAGGAAAAGCCCGAAGATCAACCGATCAGTGTGACGGTTATTACCGGCGAGGAAATTCGCCGCAGCGGCGAAACTTCGCTGCCCCGTTTGCTTGCCCGCCAGCCCGGTGTATTCGTGCGCGACAATAGCGGCAGCCCTGATATGCAGGTGGAGTTGCGCGGGTTCGGCGTCACCGGCGATCAGAACACACTGGTACTTCTCGATGGCCGCCGCTTGAGCGAGTACGAACTTACTACCGCGCGATGGTCTTCCATACCGATCGATTCCATTGACCGAATAGAAATCGTTCGTGGCAGCGGCGCCGTGCTTTATGGAGGTGGTGCCACCGGCGGCGTGATCAATGTCATCACCAAGGCACCGGATCGCGCCACCAAAACGTTCAACGCGTACGCCGGCGGCGGCAGTTACAACACCCAGGACTATCGAATCGGGGGACAAATAGCTAGCGAAAGTGTCGGTCTCGGTCTGGATGGCGGCCGCTATACTTCGGACAATTACCGGGAAAACAATCGCGTCGAGCAGGACAACTTCGTGGCCGACCTGCGCAACTTCGATCCCGATCACAGTCTGAATCTCAAGCTCGGCTACGACAAGCAGGACCTGCGCTTGCCTGGTAATCGCACCGAGGCGGAGTTGGACACCGACCGCCGTGGCACAAGGACGCCTGAAGACTTTTCCAATCGTAGGGGAGGTTTCGCAAATCTGTCGGGAACATTCAGGTTGGGTGATGCGGAACTGATTGTCGATCTGGGTTACCGGGAGAAGAAAAACGATTTCCACGCGGCATTTTCCGGTTTGACCCTGGACGGTAACACCAAAGTGGAAACATCGAGCTTTTCACCGCGACTGAAGATTCCATATGCCGCATTTGGCGTGAATAACAGCGTCGTGTTCGGCGTTGACTGGGAAGATTGGGATTACTCCTCCGAACGCAGCAATCCGGCTTCAGCCAGCGCGCAACAGCATAATTCCGGCGTATATCTGCAGAATGTTTCGACGCTGAATCCGGGAACTACACTATCGTTCGGCGGCAGATTGCAGAGGATCGAGTTCGATGCGAACGACTCCACGGACCCAAGCGGCAGCGCATCAGGAGAACAGAACCGGAATTTGTCGGCGTACGAGATCGGCGCGCGCCACCAGTTCAATGACGCGGATGCGATCTACGGAAAATATGGATACAGTTTCCGTGTTGCGACGCTGGACGAAGTTTATTCCCCCGGGCTTGGCGCTTTTTTCATACCACCGTCGGTGAACTTCCTCGAGCCGCAGACTTCGCACGACGCGGAACTCGGCCTCGAGGTGCAAATCGGTCCGGGGCGATATCGGATCGCTGTCTATCGTTCCGATCTAAAGAATGAGATCCATTTCGACCCTAACGCGTTTGCCAACGTCAATCTTCCGCCCACGAAACGCTCGGGTGCGGAACTGGAAGGCAAATGGACGCTCACCACGAGAGCGTTGCTGTTTGCGAACTACACTTACACCGAGGCGAAATTCCGCTCGGGTACCTTGGGAGGCACGGACGTTTCCGGCAATCGAATTCCGCTGGTACCGTGTCATATGGCCAATGTTGGAATCGATTGGTCGATACGGGAACACACGCGCTTGAATGCAGCCGCCAATTATGTCGGAAGCCAACTTTACGACGGCGACGAATTGAACACCTTCGGGAGAGAAATGCCGTCCTATTGGACGGCCGATCTGGGACTCTTTCACTCGATTGACGACTGGACATTCGGTGCATCCATAAGAAACCTGTTCGACGAAAATTATTACAGCTATGCGCTGGCAATTACCTTCCCCACCAACACCTTCGTCGCATACCCGGAGCCGGAGCGCAATTTCCTGGTCTCGGTGCAGTATCGTTTCGGCAAATAAACACTGAACGCCGCACTCCCACAAAGGCCCGTCATAGCCGGGCCTTTTCGTTCCGGCGACTGACCGCGGGAGCGCAGCAGCCTCGGCCGCCGCGCGAATCCCGTCCCTTTCGCAGGAAATTTCGATGCTACAATCGCTTCCGTTCGCCGGAACTTCCGGTGGGCGCGTCCGCCGCGGGCCGCCTCGGACATCGAGGTACTCGCTGCCGGGCGGCTCGAAAAATCACAAGAGGGAGATCGCCATGTCGCATCGCAATATTCGTTTGACGGGCAGCTGTCTTTTGACGGCGCTGGCTGCCGTCGCGCTGTGCGCCTCGCCGGCCATAGCCGGGATGGAAAAAATCGGCAAGGGGGAAGGTGTCGTGGACATCGTCGCGTGGCCCGGTTACATCGAGCGCGGCGACACCGACAAGGGCTTCGACTGGGTCACCGATTTCGAGAAGAAAACCGGGTGCAAGGTACGGGTGAAAACCGCCGGCACGTCGGATGAAATGGTGGCGCTCATGAACGAAGGCGGTTTCGACCTGGTGACCGCTTCAGGAGACGCCAGCTTGCGCCTGATTTCGGGCAAGCGGGTGCAAGAGGTCAACGTCAGCCTCATCCCCAGCTACAACAGCATCGACCCGCGGCTACAAAAGGCGCCGTGGCACCATGTCGGCGGCAAGCACTACGGCGTGCCCTACCAGTGGGGCTACAACGTGCTGGCCTACAACACCAAGGTGTTCAAGAAGCCGCCGCAAAGCTGGGACGTCGTGTTCAAGGAAATGAAGCTGGACGACGGCAAGTCGAACAAGGGACGGGTGCAGGCCTTCGACGGCCCGATCTACATCGCCGACGCGGCGCTCTACCTGATGCACAGCAATCCTTCGCTCGGCATCAAGAATCCCTACGAACTCGACGAAGCGCAATACAAGGCGGCGCTGACGCTGCTGCGCGAACAGCGCAAGCTGGTGTCACGCTACTGGCACGACGCGATGGTGCAGATCGACGACTTCAAAAACGAGGGCGTGGTCGCGTCCTCCTCATGGGGCTTCCAGGTCAACCTGCTGCAGTCGGAGAAGAAGCCGATCGCCAGCGTCGTTCCCAAGGAAGGCGCCACCGGCTGGGCCGACACCACCATGATGCACGCGGAGGCCCCGCATCCCAACTGTGCCTACATGTGGATGGAGCACTCGCTCAACAAGAAACTGCAGGGTGATCTGTCGGCGTGGTTCGGCTCGGTACCGGTGGTCCCGGAGGCCTGCAAAGGCAATGCGTTGCTGGGCGACACGGGCTGCGTGACCAACGGCATCAAGGAGTTCGACCGCATCTGGTTCTGGCGCAGCCCGGTTGCCAACTGCAGCGGCGGCCGCACCTGCGTGCCCTACTACCGCTGGGTGACGGATTACATCGCCGTCCTGGGCGGCCGATGAGGCCGTGCCGTTGCAAGCGCTGATGACTCACTGAAGAGTCACAATCCGTACGATCCGACAGAACGGGCCGCGCTTTGCGGCCTGTTCTCTGTGTGGCATCTTCCACGCATGACAAAGCCAACGGGAATCGCCGTCAGATTCGCCGGCGTCTCGCGCCACTTCGGCGAGGTGCGCGCAGTGGACAACGTCGACTTCGAGATCGAGGACGGTGAGTTCTTTTCGATGCTCGGCCCCTCCGGCTCGGGCAAGACCACGTGTTTGCGGCTGATCGCCGGATTCGAGCAGCCGGATGCCGGAAATATCGTGATCCATGGCGCCAACGTAGAGGGCGTGCCGCCTTACCAGCGTGACGTCAACACGGTATTCCAGGACTACGCGCTGTTTCCGCACATGACCGTGGCCGAGAACGTCGAGTACGGGCTGATGATCCGCAAGGTGGCGGCGGCCGAACGGCGCCGGCGCTCGCAGGAGATGCTCGGGCTGGTGAAGCTCGAAGCCCTGGGTACACGCAAGCCCAACCAGCTCTCCGGTGGACAGCGCCAGCGCGTGGCGCTTGCGCGTGCACTGATCAACCGGCCGAGCGTGTTGCTGCTGGACGAGCCGCTGGGTGCGCTCGACCTCAAGCTGCGCGAACAGATGCAGGAGGAACTCAAGGCCCTGCAGCGCCAGGTCGGCATCACCTTCATCTATGTGACGCACGACCAGGGCGAGGCGCTGGCGATGAGCGACCGGCTGGCGGTGTTCAACCACGGCCGCATCGAGCAGATCGGCGCGCCGGCCGAAATCTACGAGCATCCGGCAACCGCATTCGTCGCCGGCTTCGTAGGTGTGTCGAACGTCTGCACCGGCGAGCTGGCGCATCGGCTCACCGGATCGGCACAGCCCTTCGCGATCCGGCCGGAAAAAATCACCATGACACCGCTGTCCGGGTCGGTGCCTGAAGGCTGGCTCTGCGTTACCGGCGGCATCCGCGCGGTGACTTACCACGGCGCCACCACCCGCTACGCGGTCGCGCTCGACGGCGGCGGCGAACTGGCGGTGATGCAACAGAATGCTGGCGCCGGCGGACACGCTGCACACGCAGGTGAGGCCGTCAGGCTCGCGTGGGCGCGCCAACTCAACCAGCCGCTTGCGGAGGGCGCATGAGCGCGGCCTACGCCCAGCCATCCTTGACGTCGCGGATCTCCACCGCGCTCTACCTGCATCCGAAGCTGCTGCTGATGCTGCTGCTTGCCCCGCCGCTGCTCTGGCTGGGCGTCATCTACCTCGGGTCGCTGTTCGCGCTGCTGCTGCAGAGTTTTTTCTACATCGACGACTTCTCCGGCAACATCGTCCGCGAATTCTCGCTCGCTACCTACGAGCAGTTGTTCACCCGCGCCAATGCTGATGTCTTCATCCGCACCACCCTGATGGCCGCGGCTGTCACCGCCGCCGCCGCGCTGATCGCGTTCCCGATCGCGTACTACATGGTGCGCTATGCTTCGTTGAAGATGAAGGCGCTCCTGTACCTCGCGGTGATGCTGCCATTGTGGTCGAGTTATCTGGTGCGGGTGTATGCGTGGAAACTTATCCTCGCGAAGGAGGGCATGGTCACCTGGGTAGCCGATCAGCTGCATCTCACCTGGCTGCTCAACGCCGTGCTGGCGATCCCGGTGATCGGCGGACCGTCTTTGTCGATTTCCTACATCGGCAGCTTTCTTGTGTTCCTCTACATCTGGCTGCCGTTCATGATCCTGCCGATCGTGGCCGCGCTCGAGCGCGTTCCGGCATCGCTCACCGAGGCCTCGGCCGATCTCGGCGCAACGCCGCAGCAAACTTTCCGCAAGGTGATCCTGCCGCTGGCGTTTCCGGGCGTGGTGGCGGGCTCGATCTTTACTTTTTCTCTGACGCTCGGCGACTACATCATCCCGGGCATCATCGGCAATTCCCGGCCGTTCATCGGCCAGGCGGTGTATCAACTTCAGGGCACTGCCGGCAACATTCCGCTCGCCGCCGCGTTCACCATCGTGCCGATTGTGATCATGGGGATTTATCTGCTGGTGGCCAGGCGCCTCGGAGCCTTCGATGCGCTCTGATGCCAGGGGTTCGGCCCGGCACGGGGGCCGGGCAAGCCTTCCGCTGAAGCTGGGCGCTGCGGCCGGCGTGCTGTTCCTGCACGTGCCGCTGTTTTTCATCGTTCTTTACGCCTTCAGCATCGAGGAAAAGAGCTTTGTCTTTCCGCTCCCGGGGCTGACGTTGAGGTGGTTCGCCGTGGCGTGGGCGCGCGAGGATATCCGCGCGGCGCTCGCTCTGTCGCTGCAAGTCGGCGCAATCTCGACGCTGTCGGCAATGATCCTCGGCACTCTTGCCGCAGCGGCGGTGTGGCGCTCGAAATTCTTCGGCCGCGAGGCGATTTCGCTGCTGCTGATCCTGCCGATCGCGCTGCCCGGGATCATTACCGGCATCAGCCTGCGTTCCGCGCTCAACCTGGCGGGGATTCCGTTCAGCATCTGGACCATCGTCATCGGCCACGCTACGTTTTGCATCGTGGTGGTGTACAACAACGTGCTGGCCCGCTTCCGGCGCTCTTCGCCGGCGTTGATCGAAGCCTCGATGGACCTCGGCGCCAACGGCTTCCAGACCTTCCGCTACGTGGTGTTGCCGCACATCGCCACCGCGCTGCTGGCCGGCGGCATGCTCGCCTTTGCGCTGTCTTTCGATGAAGTCATCGTCACCACGTTCACCGCTGGACAACAGACCACGTTGCCGATCTGGATGCTCTCCGAGCTGTTCCGCCCGCGCCAGCGGCCGGTCACCAACGTGGTCGCAGTGTTCGTCATCGCGGTCACCTTCATCCCGATCCTGCTGGCGTTCTATCTCACCCGCGACACCCACGAAGTGGCGGGCAGCGGCAAGTAACAAGGAGGCAATCCATGCAAACCAAACTGCTCATTGACGGACAACTGGTCGCCGGGGCCGGCGCCGAATTCACGGTGCTCAACCCGGCTACCGGTGAAGCGATTACGAAGATCCGCGAAGCCTCGCCCGACCAGGTCAACCAGGCGGCGGAGGCGGCCGGTAAGGCGTTCAGGAGTTGGGGCAACACCACGCCGCAGGAAAGATCGCTGCTGCTGCTGAAGCTTGCCGATCGCATCGAGCAGGACGCCAGGACCTACGCCGATCTCGAGTCGCACAACTGCGGCAAGCCAAGGGCGCGCGCGCTGGGCGACGAAATGCCCGCGATCGTGGACTGCTTCCGCTTTTTTGCCGGCGCGGCGCGCTGCCTGCACGGCAGCGCCACAGACGAGTATCTCGCCAACCACACCAGCATGATTCGCCGCGACCCGGTCGGCGTGGTGGCGCAGATCACGCCGTGGAATTACCCGCTGATGATGGCGGCGTGGAAAATCGCGCCGGCGCTAGCGGCCGGCAACACCGTGGTGCTCAAGCCCTCGGAAATAACGCCGCTCACCACGCTTAAACTCGGCGAACTTCTCGCCGAGATCTTCCCGAAGGGCGTAATCAATATCGTCAACGGCCGCGGCGACACGGTCGGATCACCGCTGATCAACCACGCCGCCGTGCGCATGATCTCGGTGACCGGCAGCATCGCCACCGGGCGCAAGGTGCTGCAGGCGGCGCAGGCCACGCTCAAGCGTACCCATCTCGAACTGGGCGGCAAGGCGCCGGTGATCGTGTTCGACGACGCCGATCTCGAAGCAGTGGTCGGCGGGCTGCGCACCTTCGGCTACTACAACGCCGGGCAGGACTGCACCGCCGCGTGCCGCATCTACGCGGGCGCGAAAATCTACGACAAGCTGGTCGCCGATCTCGGCGCGGCGGTCAAGACCATCAAGATTGGCCAGCCCGACAAGGACGACTCCGAGATTGGACCGTTGATCAGTGCCGGGCAGCGTGAGCGCGTGGCCGGCTTCGTCGAGCGCGCAATCTCCACCAGGCATATGGAAGTGGTCGCCGGCGGCGCGGTTGTGGCGGGCAAGGGCTTTTTCTATCAGCCCACCGTGGTGGCGGGCGCGTTGCAGGAAGACGAGATCGTGCGCAAGGAAGTTTTCGGCCCGGTGGTGTCGGTGACCCGCTTCAAGGATGCCGACGAGGCGATCGCCTGGGCCAACGACTCGGAATACGGCCTCGCCTCGTCGGTGTGGACCAGGGACGTGAGCCGGGCGATGAAAGTGGCGAGCCGGCTGGAGTACGGCTGCACCTGGATCAACACCCATTTCATGCTGGTGAACGAAATGCCGCACGGCGGGATGAAGATGTCCGGCTACGGCAAGGACATGTCGATGTACGGTCTCGAAGACTACACCGTCACCCGTCACATCATGGTCAACTACGGGTAGCCTCACCCCCCGCCCTCTCCATTTGCGTGGAGAGGGAGCCTATGAGCGTTGACGTGTCTTACCGCGTTTGCGTTCTGATCACCCTCTCTGCATCTTGACCTTTCCTCCCTCTCCACTTGTGGAGAGGGGCGGGGTGAGGCAGGGGGAGAGGGCGGGGGGTGAGGTGGCGGTATGCTAATGTGCCGGCCATGCAACAAATGACCAGCATCCAGCTCTATTTCCGTCTGCTCCGATACGTGAAACCGTACTTGGGTGTGTTCGCGCTTTCAATCCTCGGCATGCTCATCTCCGCGGCGACCGAGGTGGCGCTGCCGGTCGCGGTGAAGCCCTTCCTCGACGGCACCTTCGTCGACAAGGACCCGGTCCTGATCAAGTGGGTTCCAGTGGCGCTGGTGGTGATCTACTTCTTCCGCGGCGTTGGCGCCTATATCGGCACCTATGCCAGCACCTGGGTCGGTAACAAAGTGGTGATGGACCTGCGCGACATCATGTTCCGCCGCATGCTGGCGCTGCCGCTCGGCTATTTCCACGACAACACCAGCGGAAATCTGATTTCCCGCTTTACCTTTGACGTTGGGCAAGTCACCAGCGCGGCGACCAACGTGGTTACAGTACTGATAAAGGATTCGGTCACCCTTGTCGGGCTGTTGGCTTACCTGCTCTACCTCGACTGGAAACTCACGCTGCTGTCGCTGATCATGGTGCCGCCGATCGCGCTGGCGGTGCGCTATTTCAACATTCGGCTTCGCAACGTTAGCCGCGCCACCCAGAAGGCGATGGGTGACATCACCCAGGTTTTGCAGGAAACGGTCGAATGCAACAAGGTCGTGAAGATTTTCGGCGGGCAGAAGTACGAGGCCAAGCGCTTTGCAGAGACCAGCAACCGGCTGCGCGGCTTCAACATGAAGCTGACCGCGGCGGCGGCGGCCAACGTGCCGATCGTACAGGTGCTTGCCGCGCTGGCGGCGGCGGTGGTGGTGTACTACGCCACCGTCCAGGCGCAGTCCGACTCGACCACGGTCGGCAGCTTCGTCTCTTTTCTCGCGGCAATGCTGATGCTTACCGGGCCGCTGAAACGGCTGACCGGCGTGGCCGAGCACTTGCAGCGCGGGCTGGCCGCCGCAGAAAGCGTGTTCGCGCTGATCGACGAGGAGCCCGAAAAGGACGAGGGCAAAGAGGAGCTCGAGCGCGCGCGCGGCGACATCCGGTTCGAGAGAGTCACGTTCCGCTACCCGCGTGCCGAACAGCCGGCATTGTTGGGCGTCACGCTGGCCATTCGCCCCGGCGAAACCGTGGCGCTGGTCGGATCGTCCGGCGGCGGCAAGACCACGTTCGCCAATATGGTGCCGCGCTTCTTTCACCCTGCCTCGGGCCGGATCACCATCGACGGCCACGACCTCGAGACGCTGTCGCTCGCCAGCTTGCGGCGGAACATCGCGCTGGTGAGCCAGGAAGTCGCGCTGTTCAACGACACGGTCGCCGCCAACATTGCCTACGGCCAGGCTGCAGGCGCCAGCCGCGAGGCGATCGAACACGCGGCGCATGCCGCGCACGCGCTCGACTTCATCCGCGCCATGCCGCAAGACCTCGATACGCTGATCGGGGAAAACGGCGTGCGGCTTTCCGGCGGCCAGCGCCAGCGGCTGGCGATCGCGCGCACCATCCTCAAGGACGCGCCGATCCTGATCCTCGACGAAGCGACCTCGGCGCTGGATTCGGAATCGGAGAAGCACGTGCAGGCCGCGCTCGAACGGCTGATGCAGGGCCGCACCACCATCGTCATCGCCCACCGGCTTTCCACCATCGAAAAGGCCGACCGCATCGTGGTGCTGGACAAGGGCGAGGTTGCCGAAGTCGGAACCCATTCCGAGCTGCTCGCCAGGGGCGGCATCTACACCCGGTTGTACAGCATCCAGTTCGCGCTCGGCAGCATTGCCATCGCCGAGTCGCCGTTAAGCGCGCCGGCATAATCCGCAGTGCCTACGCTTTACCGATGACCTTCCGGTAGGCCGCTTCGATGTTCAGCCCGATGCGATCTCGGTATTGGCCAAGCGGATACTTCGACATTCCCCGTTCGTATTTCGCGGCGAGCTGATCCGGAATCCCTTTCTTCATTTCATCCAGACTGGCCCCGTCGGCGTGCGCCGACTTCACCGCGGCGACGAGATCGGCGAGATAGCCCCGGAAGAACGCCAGATGAGCCGTGGACACGACTTCTCCGTGGCCGGGGATGATCTGCGTGAAGTCGAATTTTTCCAGCGCGTCCAGCGTCTGCACCCATTCTTCGGGGTAGCCGTCGTTCATGAACGGCATCCAGTCGATCACCGCGTCCCCGGTCACGACCACTTTTTCCCTGGGGAGGTGAATGAAGATGTCGCCGTCGGTGTGGCCGCGGCCCAGCAACGGGATCTGGATTTCCCGGCCGCCTTCGTTGAGCGTCACCGAGTCCGCCACCGTCCGGTTCGGCAACGACGGCTTCATCTGCTTCAACTCCTCCAGATACGCCTCGGTTTGGCGCACGTTCGCTTCGAGGCGGGCTTTCTGCCCGGCATCACTCGTCCGTACGATGTCGTCCTTCAGTTTCTCGATCTCTTTCGGCACGTTCGCCAACTGCTTCTCGATGTACGGCAGACCGCCGCCCCCGGCATCGGGATCGGTCATGTTCTCCAGCGTGCGTTGCGAGGAAAGGATCTCCAGGCCGGGATTGGCCTCCGCATAGACCTGATTCCCCTGCCAGTGGTCCCAGTGGAAATGAGTGTTGATGATCTTTTTGATCGGTTGCCTGGTGATCGCCTGGATATCCCGGTACAGCGCATGGGCGGCGGACGGCTTGGAGTGGGAGTCCACCACGATCACGCCGTCGTTGGTGACGATCACGGCGGCGTTTGAATTGACCTTGTAGCGGGGCGCGGCAATCGCGGCGTAGATCCCGTCGGCCACCGGTTTGAGTTCGAAGAGTTCCTTGTCCGCTGTCGTGGCGTCTGCGGCAAACGCGCAACAGGGGTCGAGATGCTCAAAGGTCTGGATGCCCGCCACTGCGACGCCTGCGCGGGCCAGAAATTCCCGACGTGCCCATGAAGCAGTCTTGTTTCCCTCACTAGGAATAAGGCAGCCACTGCCGGTTGCCAGAGAGGCCGCCTGGCAGGGTACGAACCGATGGGCATTCTGAACGAAATGGCGGTCGCCCCGCAATGCATGCGGCGCAAGTCCAGATTTTCCGTGGCTCAGCAGCGGTCGTGCGGGCCTACTGCGGTCTTGACCTTCGAGTTCCCTCTCCGCATCTTGACCTTTCCTCCCTCTCCACTTGTGGAGACAAGGGAACACTTGAAGCGAAGCAGGGGCGGGGTGAGGTCAGGGGGAGACAAGGGAACACTTGAAGCGCAGCAGGGCTAGGGGGAGGTGGGGCGGATCTTGTCCCTGATGCGGTCCAAAGAGTAGGCTTTTCGTCGAGCCGGTGATATCGAGCGCATGCGTGGCGTATTGGGAGGTGTCCCGAGATGGAAGCTGTTCACATATCTTCTAATTGGCATGCGCTCCGCCAGTTTATTCGTTAAGTTGACGGAAAATATCCCGTCAATGGGATTGCTACTTCTAGTTGGGCGTCATGAAATCGACAATTTCTCGCGGAGAGTTGATAAAGCAATGACTGATCAGATAACAAAAAAACGCTTCGTAAATTTAACCCGCATCGCAGTCTTTGTAATGCTCGGCGTATTTCTGTTTGGCCTGAAAACTTGTGTTTATGACCATAATAAACGCCTAGAAACTGCAAAAACCTGGTGTAAAGCAAGGCTTAACGAGTATGAAAGTAACAAGGCTATCGCCATTGAGCGGCGCGGGGAAGAATTCGCCGATTCAGGAGTGACAGAACGAACTCTTCTTGCGAAAACTCCTGCAGACGGTAGGACTTTGCCAGCAGAGTTCTCAGCTTATAACGGAAAAGCAAAATGCGAAATTTATTACTGTCTAAAGTTAGGGCTAAGCCGATGTGAGTACGATGTCAAGACAGATGATGTGATCTTGGTAGATGACTAATTCAGTGAATATTGCGGCACATAGTTTTGATGTTTTGTATCTCAAGCGCTGCCGCCCAACTCGTCGTTCCAGAGGACGGCGCAAAAGCGCGCCGCCTCTGAACTCGAACGTTGAAGCTGTAGAAAAAGTCCGAAGTCGATCGACTCAAGAATTAGACGCGATATGAGCCGCGATTCGATAAGATTGGACATCAACGATCGACTGTACTGTGATCTCCTCGCAGAACGCATCGACGAGCGCGTTAGCGGCGATGTTCTTACGCACCAACAAGATCGAGGTTGTTTCGGTGGACCATCGATCATGGTGGTTTTAGGGCTTTTTCTACAGCCACGTTAGACGACAGATGGGCATCCTGATGATCCGCTTGCCCTTACCGTGGAAGGCGAATCCGCCGAGGACGAACAGCGCTTCGTCGCTATCGGAATGAATGTGTTTGGGTCGCTGAGGGTTGTAGTCCACACCCCAAGAGGGGATGGGTCACGAACCATCTCTGTGCGGAAGGCAGACCCGAAGGAGCGAAGAGACTATGAAAAAGGTGTATGACTTCTCCAAAGGCAAGCGTGGTGCCGTGCTTCCCACGACCGGGAAGACGCGAATCACTATTTACATGGACGACGCAGTTCTCAAACGATTTAAGGCTCAGTCCGAAAAATCTGGAAAGGGCTACCAAACCCTAATCAATGAAGCCCTAAAGTCTTGTCTCGGGCTCAGTGAGCAACCCGTTACCCAAGAGCTCGTGCGCAAGATAGTGCGTGAAGAGCTCGCATCGCACGGTTGAGCGCTAATCTGGTGCCGCACACGGACGTGGGCCATAAAACCGGCGCATGCCGATGGGCTCGACGTTGGGTGGCCGACAAGTAGGTAGTGCGTATCTAGAGCCTGCATCCGAAATATCTCGACGCCCGCGGGCTGGTTGCTTTGTGGCGTGACGGCCTTCTTGCCCAAGCCGTACTCACGGGGAAGACGAAGGGATACGTCCATCATCCTCAACTTCTCCGGTTTCAGGAGCAATCCTCGCCAGTCGGGTTGATTGCCCAGTACTTGCGGGGCGTTCATTGAGAGGCAGTGAACCGCGGTTACCTTTTTGTGGCTGCGAAGATCGGTCGCTCCCGAGCGCCCGGCTGTCTCACTGTTACGCGCGGCCAGCTCGAGTTCGAATGGCATCACCTGATGGAGAAACTATTGAGAATAACGTAACTGCATGACACTTCCCTCAC